>JALSOY010000025.1 GCA_026986235.1 Caldifarciminota bacterium | reverse complement strand
CAGAATAGGATTTTTTATCGAGTGAATACAATGTTAGTTCCAGGTCCTCATTTATTTTTTGAACTTCTTTAAATCTCTCTGGATCCGAAAAGATCCGGGAAATTGTGAATATTTTTGCATCAGGAAAGCCGGGCGTAAGGCCACTGTTTAACACCTGTTTATCACCTAAAACCAACATTACATCGCCTATTAATATCGCTGCACTCTCTTCCCCGAAATAGATGAATGTAAATTTCATTTCGCCATTTGAGTATAAAACTGATTCTTTTAATGTCAAGCCTTTTAGGGAAAGTGATTTGAGAATCCCCTCGCCAGGTGGATTTGCCACTCCGGTTGCTTTAAATTTTACCACTTAAGGAGGTTCAAATGATTGAAATACTCGTTGCACTGACCATCTTTACAAATTCCATCTCAGACAGTTTATGGAATTTGATCGATAAGGGTAAATACCAGGAGGTGCTAAAAATAACAGGAGCACTGGTAGATTCGGGTCAGGTTGACAGAGATGTTTTGTTAGCACGGGCGTTCGCCTTCAGAATGCAGGATAGTCTGGGTAAAGCCATTGCTGTTTACAATGAAATTCTGAAGGTCAATCCAGAGGATTACGACGCACTTCAGGGACTTGCACTCACCCTCTCCTGGGCTGATGAGCTTGATAGTTCAATTAGTATTTACAAGAGGATTTTGAGAAAGTACGGAGATGACAGAGAAGCCCTTATGGGAATCGCCCGGGTTTACGGGTGGAAGGGGGAGCTGAAAAGCGCAAGAGAGTGGATTGAAAAGGCCGTCACCACTTATAAGGATGCCGATGTATTCAGCCTGTGTGGTGAAATTTACATCTGGAGTGACATGTACGATAGAGCCGTAGAGTGTTTTAAAAAATCTCTTGAGATTTCGCCTGAAAACACTGACATCCTGGTGAGAATTGGAAACATATATGAGTGGAAAGGGGACTATTCCAGCGCACTATCATGGTACAAAAGGGCCCTGCCGGATTCTCAGGCAGTTGAGGGTATCCGCAGGGTAAGATACCTGATGAGACCGTCTATTGAGGTGAAACTCATGCCTGCCAGGGAGAAGGATTCTTTGAGTGTTATGAATCACCTTAATTTTATACTGATTGCCAGTAAGTATGTAACGAGATACCTGGACTTTACCATGAGAACTGCCTACCACAGAACAGGATTTGGAGGGGACTCGAGCAGGCAGGTATATTTGATCCAGCCCGGAATTGTTTTAAAATACCATGATTTTAAAGCTACCATATCACCGGGTGCGGGTTTTACCGGGGTGTTTTATGGTGGAATCTCTTTTAAGAAAGGACCTGTCCATGGTGAGGTCGCATATTCTGAAGAGATCCTCGAAGAGGGTAAGATGATCAAGATCAAACATCTGGAGTTCAGGGGCGGTATAAATTTTTCAAGATTTACATTGAAGGCAGAGTACGATAGAGGGGAGATTCCATTTGATGGTAACGGACGAAAAATTTTTGATCTCAATGTTTCAGGTGAGTTCCTGTCCCGACCGGTAAGCCTGAAGATCCTTTACTCCTACGGATTTAAAAAATACAAGTTCTGGTCTCCCGATTACTATTCTCCGGAGAATTACAGTCTTCATTCCATGGGGGTGGCTGCTTTCAAAAATTTTGGAGGATTTTATTTTTATCTGGATGCGAGCAGGTCTTTCTCGGGTAATCCTGAGACCACCACTTATTCTTTTGAAGCGGGTGTGGGAAAGTTTTATTTTTCCTTTTCTTCCTTCATCACATCGGAGAACTATAGTTACAGACAGCTGACACTGGGATTCAGTTCGAGGATCTAAAATGAAGGTCAGGATATTGATTCTTTTTACGCTTATTCTTGTGGTTTTTGGTCTTTCGTATCAGCTCTATCGTATTGAGAAAAGGTATCTCACTCCCCGTGTGCAGAAGGTGGAGAAAGAGGTAATTAAAAAGGTCGGGGTGGACATAGCGCCGGAAAAGGTGAAGATGCTCGCAGGGAGTCTCAAAGTGAACTCAAGGGTGGTGGACGAGCATCTGGAGGTGAGGATTGTGAGATCAAGAGCCGGAGGAGGAGTTGATACAGTATTTGTTCCCTACTTTGTAAAGGGTATCAACTTTGGACCTGCGTTACCGGGTAGTTACCCAGCGGAATTTACTCCAGAGCGAGGGGATTACGCGAGGTGGTTGAGGCTTATGGGGGAAGCTGGATTCAACGCTATAAGGGTTTATACACTTTTACCGCCAGATTTTTACAGTGCGCTTGCTGCTTATAACATGAAGAATTCCGCTCATCCCATATACCTTTTTCAGGGGATATGGGTGCCCGTCCCTGAGAATGAGGACTATTTGAATAAAGAATTCTCCCTGAAAATTCAACGGGAAATAGAAAAGGTAGTGGATGCCATTCATGGTCAGGGTGGCTATTTTGTGGATGTTTCAGATTATACATTTGGCTTTATTTTCGGGAGAGAATGGGAGCCTGACGGAGTTGAAAAAACCATGAAGTCCCATCCCTCCGATACGGGCTTTGTCGGTAACTTTATCTCCATACCGAGGGGCAACCCCATGGAGATATGGCTTGCCAGAATGATGGATTACATTGAAACCTATGAAGCAGTCAGGTACAGAACCCTGCATCCAGTCTCTTTTGTCAACTGGCTCACCCTCGATCCCCTTTACCACATAAGTGAATTCATCGAATCGGAAAGGGTGAGAGAGTACGATAACGACCTGTTTACCGTTGATCCATCCAGATTTTACCGTACCTCCATTAATTCAGCGGGATTTTTTGCCTCCTACCACATCTATCCTTACTACCCGGATTTTATGAACAACGAATACGGGGGCAGCTTTGAAGGTTACCTGAAGGCTTTAAAGGAGGTGACGGACGGGTTACCGATACTCGTTGCAGAATTTGGTGTCCCATCTTCCAGAGGCATAGGGCATTTTAACCCCATGGGTTTGCACCAGGGCGGCCATAGTGAGGTTCAACAGGGGATTATAGATTTCATGCTTTTTAAGGACATTTTTAAAGCCGGTTACGCTGGTGGTATCCTCTTTGAATGGATGGACGAGTGGTTTAAAAGAAACTGGCTTTTCATGGATTTTGAGAATCCCATGAGTCGTAACCACCTCTGGCACAATGTTTACGATGCCGAGCAGACCTTTGGCCTTGTGAGTTTTGACCCAGGAGTTATAAAAATTGACGGTCATCCAGACGACTGGAAGGGAATTTCCCCACTTTTGAAAGGAAATGGTAGAATCCAGAGTTTTTCTGTAACCTCAGATCCCACCTATATCTACTTTAAAATCGAACTCTCAGGAGAATTTGACCCGGAAAGAGAAACTTTGCGAATTTTTCTTGACACATACAGAAAGGATCTTGGCGAATTTTTCTTTCCCGGGAAGAAGTACGAGTTTAAAAACGGTACCGAATTTATTATTGAACTTTCAAAAAGAGGGAAGATACTGGTTGAAAAAAGCTACAATGTGTACAGAAACTGGATTTACGGCAGATTTTCTCCCATGCGGACGGAAAGGCGCAGAGAGGGAAAGTTTGTTGAGCCTGCACTTCAGGCCAACAGGGAGAGAATAACACTGATTGGAGATACCATACCGGGAAGGGTTTTTTATCCTGGAAGGTTGATTTACGGTAAAGAGGACGATAATTCACTTGTGGACTGGTACTTCAAAGGGAAAACAATAGAAGTCAGGCTGGGCTGGAACGCCATCAATGTTACGGATCCATCATCCCACCATGTGTTACAAAACGACCCTTCCACTCCTGAAGTTGATGCAGTGGTAACGGACGGAATTTCTTTCTCAGTTGCAATTTTCGACGAAAACGGTGTGGCTGATGCACTACCCGGGTTTGATGGCAGGTCCTTTAAGTTTTCAAACAGGTTCCTCTGGAAAGGATGGGACAGGCCCTTTTACAGGGAGCGGCTGAAGCAGAGCTATTTCGTGCTGAAGGATTCTCTGAGCTCGTTGAAAGAACCCCGGACAGAGATAAATGAAGTCAGTGAAGGTGAGATAAAAATTCTGCCATTTATGGGGGATTACAGAGGTTTTGTAACATTTTCCTTTGACGATGGAGACATCTCTCAGTTTGCGTTCGCATTCCCTATCCTTGAAAAATACGGGGCTAAGGGAAGTTTCGGAATCGTTACTTCGTGGCTTTCAGAAGGGAATCTTGTGGCGGCACCTCCCGGTGAGTTAAAGATCCGAAGAATGTCACGGAAACAGGTTAAAGAACTGAGTGAAAAAGGTCATGAAATAACATCCCACGGGCATGTACATTCTCTTGCAATTTACAATCTTCCGTATGATTCCCTGGTTAGTCAGTTCAGGCTATCAAAAAGCATACTTGAAAAACTTACAGGAGAGGAAATTCTTACATTTCACATGCCCTATTCGAGGTATTTCCCGAAGGCAGTCAGGGCTGTGAAGGATGCCGGCTTCAAATACATAAGAGTTGGAGGCAACAGGTACAATACAGTTAACTTCGATCCGTACCGGATACACAGTTTTGAAGTTTACAACGATTCAAATCCGTCAATCAGAAAATACTTCAGGATTCTTAAGGAGGGAGAAAATAAGTGGATAGTTATAATGAACCACCATGTTTTACCGGAAAGTGCTTTTGAGCTACAGGTAATGAAGAGGCACGGAGTCAAAAACACATACTCCATACTTCCGGTTACATTTGAAAGGCAGGTAAGGATCGCCAGGGATCTGGGATTCAGGCTCGTTTCGATAAAGGAGGCCGCAGGTTACCTTGAAAGATTCAAAAAAGCCAGGTTGAATGTGATAAAGAAGGGAGATGTTTTGATCCTGAGCTCCAGCAAAGGGCCGGTCATTGTGAAAATACCTCTCAGGAAGGGAATATACAGGGTGCAGGGGTCACTCAATGATGGAGTTTACGAGGTGAGGAAAAACCCATTAATTCTCGGAATTCCAGGCGGGAAAAGTGTAATTATAAGTAAAGTTGGGACCTGATATTTTACCACAACAGTTTTTCAGCTCAGAATGCCTTTTACCACAAAATCTACGGCCTCATCTTCAGTC
>JALSOY010000024.1 GCA_026986235.1 Caldifarciminota bacterium | reverse complement strand
GACCTTTTTGATCCTGACCAGGTATTCTATGTTACGGACAGTCAATTCGGATATGCCGCAGCCGTTTCGGGCATCATGGTGAGGGAGAAACCTGCTGCCAACTTTTTCCAGGGCATGTTTTACGCTGAATCCCTTATACTCGCAGAAACAGGGGCATCAACCGGTGCAGTGCAGATAGCTGGTACAGACGCTGTTACCCAGCTCCCGTTCTTCATCACCGCCTGTGACTATACCCTCATAGGTGAAGAACTTTATGCCGCTTCCGCATACCTTTCCCGGGAACCCCTTCTTGTGGCTACATTGAAAGGACAGGACTGGATGAAATTCGTTATAGGCCTCACCATTGTCGTTGGTTCACTCTTTGGCCTCCTGGGATCGAATGTATTTTTGAGCATATTTTGATAGTCTCAGACTGATCCGGGACCTCCCCGCTTTCTAAAATACCTGGTGAAGGGAGATCCCTCCCCTGGTGTAGGGATTCCTCATCCCCAAGTCTCCCCTGGAGAAGGGGGGATCATCCTCTCCCAAAGTCCCCCTGGAGAAAGGGGATTTTCGTCTCCCACAATCCCCCTTGGAGAAGGGGGACTTAGGGGGATTGAATTTCAATCGGAAAACATCCCCCTTAGTCCCCCTTCTGAAGAAGGGGGATTTTCGTTTCCCAAAATTCCCCTTGGAGAAGGGGAATTTGTCGTCTTCCAAAATCCCCCTTGGAGAAGGGGGAGACAGGGGGATTGAATTTCACCCTCGAACGCTCTCTGGACTTTCAAATGCATCAGGTTGTATGATATATCCGTATGACACAACTCAGGTTATGCTGGAGAAAACCTGAAATCCCGCCAGGTATGTGCGTCTTCCCCCTCGACGACACCCTGAGAAAAAATCTGAATCTGCGTTTTAAAAGGTTTTGTATCAACTGTGAAGTATTTAAAAGTGAGATAGGCCGGCTCAACAGGGAGTCCGACGGTATCTATTCCATATTGCTCGACCTGATAGAGGAGCTGAAAGAAAAGCACGAAATATACCAGAAGATCAAACTCTCTTACGATGCAGAAAAGCACCAGCTTACAGGAATTGCAAAACTCTCGAGGATATTTCAGACGAGTCTCGACATCAGAAAGATCGTTCACGCTACTGCGTCTGTTATCACAGCAGGTGAATTCCTGGGTTTCAACAGAGCCTTCGTTCTTCTAAAGGATGGAGAATACCTTAAAGGGTTTTACGCCATAGGTCCGAGGACCCCTGAGGAGGCTGCTAAAATCTGGCGTGAAATAGAGGAAAAGAACCTGTCCCTTGAGGAGATAATAGAGTACGATGAAGAGAAATTCGAGAAAGAGGCAAAAAAATTCAGAAACACTCTTGAGAAGTTCAGATTGAGGATTGAAGAGGTAAAATCTTCCCTTGAAAGAATTTCCTGGCTCAGAGTGACGGATAACACATGTGAAGGCCTGTTCCGCAAAATTTCGAAGATAATAAACAACTGCAACTACCTCGTTGTACCCTTGAGGAGCGATTCAGAACTGATAGGGCTCATTATTGCCGATAATCCTTTCTCCCATGTGGAAATGGACGAGGATAAGATAAACAAGCTTGAAATGATCGTTTTCCCTGCATCCATCTCCATTTCCCGGGCACTACTTCACAAAGAAGTTCTGGATAAGGCCCGTGAACTTGAGAGGATGAACCAGGCGTTGAGGAGGTACCAGGAGACCATTACTCAGCTTGAGAAAATGGAGGCCCTTGGTGAAATCATCAACCAGATTGCACATGATATAAAGAACCCGGCAACCATAATCGGTGGAATTGCAAAGTCTCTGCTCGAAGATTTCCCTGCCGACGATCCTCGATACGAATACCTGAAAGCTATTTACGACGAGGCAAGAAACCTCGTTAACCTCATAAACTTCAGGATCCGGAACTTTCGTGAGCAGTTCGTAGAAAAGCCTGACTGGTGGCGTGTAGAAGACATATTAAAAAAGGTCCTGGAGTCAAAAAGTGCCATCCTCAGGGCGAGAAACATTCAGTGTTATTACGACATCGAGGATACCGGTCTTGAATTTCTCGTTAATCTCGGGGACATTTCAAGATGTTTTGAACATGTTATCCAGAATTCAATAGAGGCCATGCCGGAGGGAGGAAAGCTCACCGTCTCTCTCAAAAGACTTGACGAATCCTCGATCATGATTCAAATTTCCGATACAGGCGTCGGAATTGATGAAAAATTCAGTGAAAGGGTGTTTGAGCCTGCGTTCACGACCAAAGAGAATGGCTGGGGAATGGGCCTTTACTTTTGCAAGAAAAAATTGAAGTTTTACGGAGGAGATATTACCCTAAAGGGAAAGCCCGGGGAAGGGGTTACCGTGACGATCGTTTTAAAGAACGGAAAAAATTTACAGGAGGTTAGTCATGGCAGTATCCACTAAAAAGTATGTTTACTTCTTTGCCGACGGCAGGGCAGAGGGAAATGCCCGCATGAGAAATCTCCTTGGTGGAAAGGGAGCAAACCTGCACGAAATGACGAGATTGGGAATACCCGTTCCACCAGGATTTACAATTTCAACAGAAGCCTGCGTTTACTATTTCAAAACCGGTGACATTCCAGAGGGTCTTGAAGAGGAGGTTACCACCAACCTTAAAAAGCTTGAAGAAGTTACAGGGAAAAAATTTGGAGATAACACCAATCCGCTCCTCGTCTCAGTTCGCTCAGGTGCAAGAGTTTCCATGCCCGGTATGATGGATACCATCCTCAACCTTGGACTGACAGATGAATCCGTCGAAGGACTTGCGAAGCAGACAAATAATGTAAGATTCGCCTACGATGCCTATCGAAGGTTTATTCAGATGTTTGGCGAGACGGCAAAGGGGATCAAACACGAGTATTTTGAACATGCACTGGAAAACATAAAAAAAGAGGCAGGGGTGGAAGCTGACAGCGAGTTGAGCCCTGACCACCTGAAGAGGCTCGTTGAAGAATTTAAGGAAATATACAGGAGAGAAACGGGCGAGGACTTCCCTCAGGACCCCTGGAAACAGCTGTGGGAAGCCATAATTGCAGTTTTTAACTCCTGGAACAGTGAGAGGGCGGTTGAGTACAGAAAACTGCACAAAATACCTGACGACTGGGGAACTGCCGTAAATGTGGTGGCAATGGTTTTCGGTAACATGGGGGACGACTCTGGGACGGGAGTGGCGTTTTCAAGAGATCCCATGACGGGAGAAGACCAGTTCTACGGCGAATTTCTGCCAAATGCACAGGGAGAGGATGTTGTGGCAGGTATCAGAACCCCTCACGCTCTGAACAACTATTCAAAACAGGAAAAGAACAGGGATCTTCCAACACTCGAAGAAACCATGCCCGAGATCTACAATCAGCTCTACGATATTGCAAAAAAACTGGAGAGGCACTACAGGGACATGCAGGACATCGAGTTTACCATTGAAAGGAGAAAACTCTACCTGCTTCAGACGAGAAACGGAAAGAGAACTGCCCGCGCCGCGGTAAAAATTGCCGTTGACATGGCAAAAGAAGGGCTTATTGACAGAGAAGAGGCCCTCATGAGGGTGGAAGCAGGGCGCCTCAACGAGCTTCTACATCCAACATTTGACCCTGAGGCTCCGAAGAAGGTCATTGCCCGTGGACTCGGTGCTTCGCCTGGCGCCGCTTATGGAAAGGTTATATTTGATTCCGACGAGGCTGCCGCACTCGGTGAAGCAGGAGAATCCGTTATACTCGTAAGACACGAAACATCCCCGGATGACATCAAAGGTATGGCAAAAAGTAAAGGGATTCTGACATCCCGTGGAGGAATGACATCACACGCTGCAGTGGTGGCCCGTGGTATGGGAATACCTGCCGTGGTCGGCGCAGAAGATATTGAGGTTGATTACGGAAAAGAGGAATTCCGCATAGGGGACCTCGTTGTCAAAAAAGGTGAGTTTATCAGCATAGATGGCTCTACAGGAGAGGTTATGCTTGGAAAGGTGAATACGATTCCACCGGTTATCTTCAATGAGTTTAAAGAGCTTCTCAACTGGGCAGACGAGGTCAGATGGATCGGTGTCAGGGCAAATGCGGAAACTCCTGAAGATGCAAAGAGGGCAAGAGAATACGGAGCTGAGGGGATAGGTCTTGCGCGAACCGAACACATGTTCTTCGAAGGAGAAAGGATATACGCCATGCAGGAGATGATAATCGCCGAGACGAGGGAGGATAGAGAGAAGGCACTCGCGAAGCTCCTGCCCATGCAGAGAGAAGATTTCAAGGAACTCTTCAGGGCAATGGATGGTTATCCTGTAACCATCAGAACCCTTGATCCACCACTGCACGAGTTCCTGCCGCGGGAAGATGAGCAGATAAAGGAGCTTGCCGAAAGACTCGGTGTTTCCGAAGAAAAGATCAGAGCCAAGGCCGAGGCCCTTGCTGAAGCCAATCCCATGCTCGGACACAGGGGATGCAGACTCGGAATTACCTATCCTGAAATAACAGAAATGCAGGCAAGGGCAATCTTTGAGGCAGCGTGTGAGGTCAAAAAGGAAGGAGTTGAAGTTTATCCTGAAATAATGATCCCACTCGTATCCACCGTCAAAGAACTGGAAATGCAGAAGGAAATCGTTGACAGAGTTGCACAGGAAGTATTTAAAGAAAAAGGAATTGAGGTGGAATACCTCGTTGGTACCATGATAGAGTTACCAAGAGCAGCTCTTACTGCGGATGAAATTGCAACTGTCGCAGAGTTTTTCTCCTTTGGCACCAATGATCTTACTCAGACCACCTTCGGATTCTCCAGGGACGACGCCGGCAAATTCCTGCCCAGGTATGTAGAAATGGGGATACTGAAAGACGATCCATTCCAGGTTCTGGATCAGACAGGAGTCGGTCAGCTCCTTATAATGGGGATTGAAAAAGGTAGGGCCACGAGACCTGAACTGAAGGTGGGAATCTGCGGTGAACACGGAGGCGAGCCTTCCAGCGTTAAATTCTGCCATAAAATCGGAATGGACTATGTGTCTGCATCTCCCTTCAGAGTTCCAATAGCGCGCCTTGCAGCAGCTCAGGCTGTGATCGAAGAAAAGAGGAAACGAAAAAGAGGCATAAGAAAGTAAATCTTTCCCCTGGAGAAGGGGGATTTTCGTCTCCCACAATCTCC
>JALSOY010000023.1 GCA_026986235.1 Caldifarciminota bacterium | reverse complement strand
TCCGAATCTTTTAAGTTCGCTCAGTTTCATGGCCTCAATGCGAGAATGAACTCAGCTATTCTTTTGAATATGGGGGCCGCCACGGTGCCACCGTAGGCTTCTATCCCCTTTTTGTATGGTTCGTCAACAACGACATAAATCAGGTATCGTGGGTTGTCTGCAGGGAAGAATCCAACGAAAGAGACGATTCTTTTGTTGCGGTTGTACTTCTTCGTTCTGGGATCGAGTTTATTTGCAGTTCCCGTTTTGCCAGCAATTTTCACGCCCTGGATTCGGGCTGCCCGGCCCGTTCCCTTTTCCACAACATTGACGAGGATACCGGTAAGTTTTTCACATGTGGAAACAGGGAAAAGGCGTCCGAGAGACCTTATGCGTATATTTTTTACCGTATCTCCACAAACTATACTCTTCAGGATTCTGGGTTTCCTTATTATGCCACGGTTGGCAATGGCGCTGTAAATGTCAACGATGTGGAAAGAATTTAAAAGGAAGCCGTAACCAATGACGACATTTGCAAATCTCGTTTTGTCCCACTTTCTGAAGTGTTGAATCTTTCCAGGGTTCTCTCCAGGTAGCCCCACTCCAGTTTTTCTGCCTATTCCAGCCCTTTTTATGTAGCTGTAAAGGGTTTTCTTTCCAACCTTGAATGCAAGTTTAATCGTCCCGACATTTGAGGAGTGGACGAGTGCATCCTCCAGCGTGATCCTGCCCAGGGGATGCACATCGGAAATTCTGTATTTACCGACTTTAATAACTCCACCGTCTGTATCGAGGGGGTAGGTGGGAGAAAATCCTCTTGTCAGAGCGGCTCCATAGGTGATTGCCTTAAAAATGGAACCGGGCTCGTAAGGATCGGTTACAGGCCACACCTTTTTTCTTTCAGGTGATGTTTTTGAGTAGTTTTCCGGGATGTAAGAGGGATAGACGGCAAGGGCGAGGACATCTCCTGTCTCTGGGTTGACCACTATTGCTGCTCCTCTTCTTGCGTGCCATTCTAAAACTCCCTTTTTTACCTCCTCGTAGGCGACAGTCTGAATCCTCTGGTCGATTGTTAGTACGAGGTTACATCCGTCTTCGGGAGCTACGATTTCAGAGTCCGGAACAGGTAGCCTTATTCTGTTTGCCTTAATACTGTCTTTTTTGTTGGCGACGAGATAGACGATCCTGCCGGGGGTGCCTTTGAGGTATTTGTCAAAGTAGAATTCAAGACCGTCAAGACCGGTGTTTGAGATCTTCTGAACACAGCCAACGAGTGGTTCAAATATCTCAGGGTCTGTGTAAGATCTGAACCAGGCCTTACGGAAGTAAAGGCCCGGGATTTTAAAGATCTTTTCTTTGACTTCAGGGCTTACATCGTAGGCGATGAGGGTAAGCTTTGGGTTTTTCCAGTAACCCGGTGCGTTTTTAACGCGTATGCCGTACTGTCTGAGAATCGGGACCTGATCTTCAGGTACGCGGCTCCTCTGATAAACCAGATAACCGAGGTGGTTGTAGGCAATTTTAAAGTTACTTCTATCGAGTATTTCCCCCCGTTTTGGGGGGAGCTTTTCAATAATCAGGTGTTTTGACGCCGGGCTTTTTGAGAGGATCTGAAATTTAACGAGGTACAGAAGAATTATCCCGGCGAATGCCAGCACAGAGGCTGTCACCAGGTAGATTCTGAAGAGAAAAAACCGGCGATCTCGATGGTCTGTATCCATACCTGATTGCTTCCCTCTTTATATGTTTGAAACTTCTGAGCCTCTGGATAACTGAGTTCAAACTGTCCAGTCTGGCCCTTTCCGCTACGAGCTGGTAATGAACTGTGTTCAACCTTTCAGCCTTTGCCCACTGCATAGGCGAAGCGGGGCCTATTATGACCAATGTTATCCCACTCAAGACGAGTGAAATGATCAATATCCTCTTCATTTAACTCCCCCATTTTTTTGTATGCCCTGAGCCTGGCACTTCTTGACCTTGGATTGTAGGAAAGCTCGTCATTACCTGGAGTTAGAGGCTTCTTCAGTAAAGCCTCGACGCCACGCATCTTTTTGAGCTGTTTTACCAGCCTGTCCTCAAGGGAGTGGTAGGAAATTACCACCATCCTCCCTTCCTCTTTCAATACTTTAAGACCTTCAACGAGTCCTGTGGCAATGGACTCGAGTTCTTTGTTAACCTGAATCCTCAGTGCCTGATAGACCTGAGCAAGGAGTTTTTTCTTTAACTTCTGATTCCTTCTGTAGATTCCCGGGACCGAGTTGAGGACAATCTCGTTTAGCATCCCCGTGGTTTTGATTCTCTGTCTCTTTCTGTGTTTTACGATACTTTCAGCGATGGAACGGGCAAAGCGGATTTCACCGTAGTTTCTGAAGATGTGTTCAAGCTGGGGAGCGGTCATTCTGTTGATGTAATGATCTGCAGGAAGCCCCTCTTCAGGGTTGAACCTCATGTCAAGGTATTCGTCCTGCTTGAAGGAGAATCCTCTCCCGGAGTGCTCAAGGAGGTAAGAAGAAATGCCAAGGTCAAAAAGTATAGCGTCAACTTTCCCTTTGATACCGAGAAATTCCGTGATTTTCCCGAGGTTGGTGTAAGACTCGTGGATGAAAACCACTCCATCTCCTTCAACCCTTTCACGGGCAAATCTGAGAGATTCGAGGTCTTTTTCCACGGCGATAACGATTCCGTCAGGAGCTACCCTTTCCCAGATAGCTTTTGTATGACCACCCAGCCCGGCTGTGGCGTCTATTACCACCTGTCCGGGCTTCAGAGCCATGAATCTCAATACTTCATCAACCATTACCGGCTTGTGTATCTCCTTCATTTCTTTCTCCTCTGGTGTCAAATAACTCCATTACTTCTTCATCCGGGAACTCCTCGTCGGTTCCCATCCCCACTGATTCAAACTTCTCCGGATTCCATATCTCAAGGAAACCGGGGAAATACTGAAAATAAGCTTCATCTTTTAAATCTGCATAGTTCATGAGTCCTCCTGGCAGAAGAATGCGACCCATGTCGTCCACCTCTGTTATGGTTATTCCACTTAATATCCACCTGAAAAGCCTTTTCTGTCTCCTGTTGGCAGGATTGAGCTTCCTCTCCATCCTCTCTTCTATTGCCTTCCAGCTTTCGTAGTTATATACTACAAGACAACCTTCACGGTTGAAATCTTTTAAAATAACGACTTTTTTACCACGATCAAGTCCCAGGGAGTCGCGATAGACACGGGGTATGGAAACTCTGCCCCGGGAGTCTATCCTGGCTCTCGTATTGTCTCTTCCGTTAGCCGTCCTCGCCATTCCGCTCAACCTCTATCTTATGTTTGACATTTTTTGACATTTATTGGGTAATTATGGGTAAATAATCTGAAAACGCAACTTCCAGGTATGTGGAAAACTCACGAATCCGTTGATAGTACTTGCAAAATCCGTTATCAATTTCCACATGAAAAATCTTATCCTTGAAATCTACAGCACACTCCTGAAGAGATTTGGACCCCAGAACTGGTGGCCCGGTGATTCTCCTCTCGAAATTGCAATCGGGGCTATCCTCACCCAGAATACAAACTGGAAAAATGTTGAAAAGGCCATCGAAAACTTAAAAAAGAAGGGCCTCATAGATGTAGATAGAATCCTCGAGACGCCTGAAAATGAGCTGAGAGAGCTTATAAGACCCTCGGGATTTTTCAACATAAAACTCCGGCGTCTCCTGAACTTCATAGAATTTTTAAAGTCTCACGGTGGCCTTGATGGACTCAAAAAGCTCCCCCTTCATGAACTCAGAAAAAAGCTTCTCGCTGTTGGCGGAATCGGCTTTGAGACAGCAGATTCCATAATGCTCTACGCACTTGAAAAACCCGTGTTCGTCGTTGACGCCTATACCCGGAGATTTTTAAAAAGACACGGTATCATTCGTGGGAATGAAAAGTACGACGAAATCCGCGAACTCTTTGAAAAAAATTTACCTCGTGATGTGGAGTTATTTAAGGAATATCATGCGTTGATCGTTAAACTTGGTAAGGTTTATTGTAAAAGTAAGCCAGTGTGTGATAATTGCCCTTTGAACAGGGAAAAATTCTGGAGGGTTGAAGATGAAAGCAATAGTGATCTCCGTGGGTGATGAGCTTTTAAGTGGAAGAACCCTGAATACGAACCTGAAGATCATTTCAGAGTTTCTCAGGGACCTGGGAATGGAGATTCTGAGAAACTGTACCGTGAGAGACGATCAGGAGGAGATATCGAGGGCCATCCAGGAGTCTATGAGGGACGCTGACATCACTATTGTAACCGGCGGGCTTGGAATTACCCCGGACGATGTCACAAGAGAGGCCGTAGCAAAGGCACTCAATAGAAGCCTTGTTTTTGATCCGGACCTTTACTCTGAGATAGAGAAAAAAATGGTTGAACGGGGCGTAAAGATTACAGAACTCCACAAAAAATACGGTCTCGTTCCCGAAGGATTTGGAATTGTTAAAAATGATACAGGACTTGCTCCAGGGTACTATACCAGAATAGATGGTAAACTCATACTCGTTCTCCCGGGTCCGCCCCACGAACTTGAAAATGTCCTCAAGAACGCCTCTTTCCTCTTTGAAAAGAGGGAAGAGATTGTCACGAAAACAGTAAAAACATTTGGACTCAAAGAGAGTGACATCGCCGAGAGACTCAGGGATGTGATGGACATCCTTTCTCCCATGGGCTCCTATCCCGTAGTTCCCGGTATGGTTGACCTGAAACTCATCTTAAAGGGGTCCGATAGAGAAAAACTGGAAGAAGAGCTCAATAGGAAGCTAAAAATCCTTGAGCAAAGAATAGGCGATGCAATTTACGGATACGATGATGATACCCTGCAATCTGTCCTCGGCAGGATATTGAGGGAAAACAGTATGACCGTGGCAGTTGCCGAATCGTGTACTGGTGGTCTTGTTGCCAGCCTCATAACAGATGTTCCAGGTAGCTCGGACTATTTCAAGGGCGGTGTGGTTTCGTACTGGAACGAGGTTAAAAGGGATATCCTCGGTGTCGGTGAAGAGATTTTAAACTATTTCGGCGCCGTATCGGAGCCCACGGCAGTTATGATGGCAGAGGGTGTGAGAAAACTCCTGAAAACCGATGTGGGACTTGCCACAACCGGTATCGCAGGTCCCACAGGTGGTACTCCGGAAAAACCCGTGGGCCTCGTTTACATGGCTGTCTCTTTCAGAGGT
>JALSOY010000022.1 GCA_026986235.1 Caldifarciminota bacterium | reverse complement strand
TTTTTATGTGCTCTTTAACTTGATCCCTTCCTTTTACCACTCCTGAGTGGGGTAAGCATATCATTTCTATGTCAAGATCCTGGAGTTTTCTTATGGATTTCAGGTATTCGTCGTAGTCGGAAAGAAACTCTGCCATAATCTTTCCCGAGCCGGTGTAAACACCGAGGCCGTCACTGCCAAAAACCGCTCTATCGGGTAAAAGGTAGTAAGTTACAGAATCCTTCGTGTGTCCTGGTGTATAAAAAATCTGAATCTTTACGCCATCTCCAAGATCAAACACTTCCCTATCGTCTGGAGTGATGTCAACTTCAATTCTGTCTATCTTTGCTGCCTCTTTCCAGTCTTCTCCCAGGTCAGGGGCAAATCTTAGAGACTGGTCGTTTAAACCCGCAATTATTTCCATCGCCCTCGGGCTGGAGAACACCTTCTTTGCGTAAGGGTGGGCGACGACCTTAATGTCTGGATTCATCCTCTTTATGTATGAGACAAGGCCTACATGGTCGTAATGTGAATGGGTGAGAAAAAGGTAAGTGAGGTGTTCGAATCCTCCAATGGTCTTTTCAATGTCATGTGTGAGGCTTCTGACATTAACGGACATTCCGGCATCAATCAGTGCCTTTCGCGGAGCATCAACGATGTAAAATGACATCATGGCATCGCCAACAAAAATCACATGATCTGAGATCCTGCCGGGATTCAGTATCCTCATGTTCTACCCGTTGACATCTTCGTTATCGTCTGGTAAATCTCGCCAAGGTCCCTTTTCTCTTCCTCGATCACCTTCTCAATGGCGAGTCTCGATTCCCTGTCATAAATGTAGTCGAGGAGTTCCTGGTAGAGGAGTATAGCGTTCTTTTTGTGCTCTTTTGCAAGTTTCAGGGCATCCAGTGGAGACTTCAATCCCTTTAGAATCTCGTCTTTCTGCCTCTTGTTAACGAATATGTTCTCGTCGATTATAAACTTAAAAAACTCCTGCATGTCAGGTGGACCGCACAGTTCATCTGATATACCCTTTTCCTCGCACACTCTTGTCTTGAAATTCAAAAAAACATCGAGGTGCCTCCTCTCCTTTTCAACCAGTTTCCTGAAAAGATTTTTTATCTCTGGATCCTGGACGGTCTCGACCACATAGTTGTAGCAATAGATCGTTTCATCAAACATGGAGATGATAAGATCGATAATATCCAGAAATTTAAGAGAGCCCTTCATTTTCTCCTCCTTTTATTACCCTGGCTTTTATCTTGTTTAACCTCTGTTTCGTTGCATCCAGTATTTCAAATTCTACACCATCAATGACGAATTTTTCCCCATTTTTGGGAACCCTGTCAAGTTTTTCAAGGATGTATCCTCCAAGGGTGTTTACCTCTTCAGACTCAAGTTCCACTCCGAGAACCTTTGAAGCTGTCTCAAGTTCTATCCGTGCCTTAAAAACAACGCTTCCGTCATCCTGTATCACATAAAGAACCTCTTCTCTGTCGAACTCTTCCCAGATCTCCCCAACGATTTCTTCTATCAGATCTTCGAGGGTAACAAGACCGGTAACACTTCCAAATTCGTCCACCACAAGGGCGATGGATATCCTTTTTGTCTGAAAGAACCTGAGTGTGTCCAGGACTTTTTTGTTTTCCGGCACGAACTCTGGTCTTACCATGAGCTCACTTACGGAGGAAGTTTCGATCTTCTCAAGGTGTTTTAAAACCTCTTTCATGTGGAGGATACCGACAACATTATCTATCCTTTCCCGGGTCACAGGTAGCTTTGAAAAACCGTGCTTTTTATAGATTTCTACGGCGTCTCTGAGGGACATGTCTGCCTTCACTGATACCATGTCCGTCCTCGGTACCATAACCTCTTCCACCTGTTTGTCCGCAATGTCAATGAGTCTTTCAACTATCGAGATGAGGTGGGCTGGTACCACCCCATTACCAGCAGCCCTTTCTATAAACTGTTTCAGCTCTTCCCTATCCTTTATTCTGCAAAAAATCTCGCTTATCCATCGCATTTTCGATTATTCCACTCCCCCCGGGAGGAATGACGAGCCCTCCCGAGACTACCATTTTTACTGCATCTTCAATGCTCATGTCAAGATATTTTACCCTGTCCTCCTCAACAATTATATACCATCCTGAGGTGGGATTCGGTGTTGTGGGAATAAACACATTTATGTAAACTTTACCGCCAGATCTCCACTTCCTTGAATTCGTTACAAAACCTATGGCGTGACTCCCATGATATGGGAAGTCAACGAGCACCGCACGGGTAAAGGACTGCCCCGGAGTAGAAAAGGTGTTCATCAACTGTTTCGAGCCTATGTAGACGCTCCTGATAAGTGGTATCTTCTCAATAAAGGTCTCACCGTATTTCAATATTTCCGCACCTATAACGCTGGAAGAAAAAACCCCGACGAGGTAGATGATCCCGACGAGTATCAAAAGAGATACAAATGTAAGTATGAAGTCAGGGATCCAGCCCAGAATCGGAAAGTGGGAGAGAAACGACGCCAGTTTTCCTCCTATGGTACCCACGATAAGCCAGATGACATAAAATGTTATAAGCACCGGGGCAAGGGTCAGAAATCCTGTAACAAAATTCCTTCTAAAAGGAGGAAGCTTGAGCCTCCTTACCCTATGAATCACTTCTTCCATCGTGATTTTCATTTCCCCATCCTCTTTTTGATTTCCCTTGCCGCCACTATACCTGATATTGCGGAGTGCAGTAGGCCCCTTGTTATGCCCGCCCCATCGCCTGTGGCAAAAAGCCCCTTTACCTCCGTCTCGAGGGACTTACTGACTTTTATCCTGTTGGAATAAAACTTCACCTCCACTCCATAAAGCAGGGTGTAGGGAGAGGCAACTCCCGGTGCTATCCTATCCAGTGCCTCGATCATCTCGATGAGATTCACGAGATACCTGTAAGGTAATACATAGGATATGTCCCCTGGAATGGCACTCTCAAGAGTGGGATGTACCGGATTTTTCGATATTCTCTTCTCGGTTGACCTTCTCCCCCTCATGAGATCCCCAAGTCTCTGGAGTAAAACACCTCCACTTATGAGATTTGCAAGTTTAACTATGGATCTCCCGAAGGTAATGGGATCGTTAAAAGGCTCTGTGAAACTCGTGGAAACGAGGAGGGCAAAATTGGTATTTTCCGAGATGGGATGGGTGTTTGAAAAACCGTTGACTGTGATCACCCCTTCGGCATATTCCTGGACAACCACGCCGCTGGGATTTACGCAGAATGTTCTTATTCTATCGTCGAATTTTTTTGAATAATAAATGAGCTTAGGCTCATAAACTACACTCGTAAGGGGATCCATGATGGAAGCAGGGATTTCCACTCTCACTCCAATGTCCACTGGATTCGGATAGGTCTGAAGTTTTAATTTCCTCGCCTGATTTGCCATCCATGTGGCACCTGCTCTTCCCGGAGCGACGATGACAAAGTTGGAATAATACTCGCCTTTTGTAGTGCGAACACCGTAAACCTCACCGTCCCTCGCAAGGATGTCCTCTGCCTTTTCGTTAAAGTGTATCTCTATGCCAAGTTTGTCCACATAGTTCCTCATCCTTTCAAGTACCCTGAATCCACCATCGGTTCCAAGGTGTCTTATAGGAGTGGGAACAAAAACCAGTCCGTGTTTCTGAGCTTCGTACTTTATTCTCTTTATGGCCTCGTCGTCAGTTCCAAAAAGTCTGTGTGGCGCGCCAAACTCCACGAGCCTTGAATCAACATATTCCATGAGTTCCCTGAAACTGTTGTTCTCTATATAACTTTTGAGATTCCCTCCAACCTCGTGAGACAGGGTAATTTTTCCGTCGGAGAATGCTCCGGCACCACCGAATCCGGAGATAAGAGGACAAACAGGACATCTGACACAAACGCGCTTGTAATCTATGGCAGGATAGCGCCTCCTCTTCAGATCAGGGCCTTTTTCAATTAATAGGACATCAACTCCCGCTTCGGCAAGTTCTATCGCCGCGAACAGACCAGCGGGACCAGCCCCTATAATGATGACATCTCGACTTCCCATTCAACCAGCAAAGGAAACCTTCATGAGATTTGTTCTGCCCTTAACCCACAGGGGATACCCGGCAAGCGTCACATAAAGGTCTCCCTTCTCCAGGAGTTTCCTTTCAAAACCGACCTCTTCAGCAAGTTCAAAAATTTCCTCCACACTCTTTACCTGTCTATCTATTACATGGTAGTCAATTCCGAAAAGGACGAGGAGTTTTCTTGCCACATCTATTGAGGGAGTTATGGCGAGTACAGGTATCTGAGGCCTGAGTTTTGACACAAATCTTGCCGTAAAGCCACTCTTTGTAAAAACTATAATTGATCTGGCTGCGAGCTCGACTGCGGTTTCAACTGCGGCCCTTGCGACGGACCTCGCGACAGGAGATCTTTTGAAAGATATTCCCTCAAAGGGTGGCAAAGCCTTCTCTACGGTTGAAGCAACTTCTTCCAGAACTTCTATGACCCTGGCAGGGAACTTACCAATACTCGTTTCCTCCGTAACCAGAAGGGCATCAGAGCCGTCAAAAATTGCGTTGGCTATATCTGAAACCTCTGCCCTGGTGGGCGTTTCGTGGGTAACCATGGACTCAAGTATCTGCGTCGCCGTTATCACGGGCTTCGAGTACTCCCTCGCAAGTTTTATGATTCTCTTCTGAGCAAGCGGGACAAGGGGAAGCGAAATCTCCACTCCCAGATCTCCTCGGGCAACGATTACTCCATCAGACTCCTGCATTATCTCGGGAAGATGGTCCAGGGCAGCTTTACATTCTATCTTGGAAATCAACCAGGGAAATTCATCCGGATTAGTCTCCTCAATAAACTTCCTAACAGTTTTTACATCATCTGCCGTACGGACAAAGGATATGGCAACGAAGTCAACTCCCAGTTCAGATGAAAGTTTCAGGTCCTGTTTATCCTTCTCCGTGAGAATCGGGAGATTTTTTAGCGCACCCGGAACATTTACTCCCTTCCCTGCCTTTATCTCTCCTCCCACCAGACATACGGCTTCCAGACGATCTCTATGCTTTCCTGTAACCTGAAATTTCACCTTCCCATCATCGATCAGGATTAAATTTCCCACATCAATGTCATCTGTGAATCCTTCGAAATCCACCTGAACGATCCTGTCTCCGTCAAATTTATGAGCTGTGAAAATTACGGTTTCC
>JALSOY010000021.1 GCA_026986235.1 Caldifarciminota bacterium | reverse complement strand
GGTGAGGTGGAGATAGAGGTTTACGATGTGAGTGGCAGGATGGTAAGGAAGATGAGGGAGAGGGAGGGGGCTGGTGTACACAGGGTGAACTTGAAGTTGAGAGGAGGGGTGTATTTTGCGAGGGTGAAGTTGAGGGGTAAGGAGATGGGGTTGAGGTTTATAGTGGTGAAGTGAGAGGTGAGGGCGCCGCCCTTCGGGCGGCGCCCTGTTAGATTTAAAGGCAGGCTTCCTGTGGAATTACAGTCAAATCTTTTTTAAGCGGTAGTCATCCCCCTTTGTCCCCCTTCTGGAAAAGGTGGATTTTCTGAACAGTCACCTTTAAGATGCGTGGATTTGGGGTACCACACACTTTAAACTTTTAAACATGATAAAGGGAAGGCTCTATGTCATAAATTCTCCACTGACCCCTGTGGAGAAGTTGCCGGAAGTTGTTGAGAGAGCCTTTTCCGGTGGAGTGGATATATTCCAGCTGAGACTCAAGGGAATACCTCGTTACGAGATTCTCAAAACAGGTGAGAGGATCAGAAAACTTGCCGAGAAATACGGTGTTATTTTTATAGTTAACGATGACCCCATGATGGCGAGGGAACTTGAGGCGGACGGGGTACATGTGGGAAAGGGTGACTACAGGATCAGCGAAGCAAGGAAGATACTCGGAATAGGAAAAATTGTGGGAGCCTCTGCCTACGACGACACTGATCTGGGTATTAGACTCCAGAACGAAGGGGCTGATTACCTCGGCTTCAGTTCTCCCTTCCATTCTCCCACGAAACCCACGAAGCCGAGGTCGTCGCCTGAAACTATCAGTAAGGCCTGCAGAACTTTGAGAATACCGGTTTTTGCAATAGGTGGTATCACGCCTGAAAATGTTGAGGATGTCCTCGCTCTGGGAGTCCACGGCGTTGCCGTTATTTCAAGCATTTTTGACTCAGGAGATCCATACGAAAATGTTAAAAGACTTAGAGAAAAGGTATATAGATTTTTCGGTGAGAATCCTTGAGGATCTGCGTTCCAGAAGCCCTCTCGTTCACATAATTTCAAATGCGGTGACCATTGAATCTGTGGCCGATATGGTGCTTGCCACTGGAGCCCTGCCCATAGCAGCACACGCCCCGGAAGAGGTGGGTGAGGTGACATCCCGGGCAGACTCCCTCCTTCTCAACACAGGCACTCCAGATAGCCAGAGGTTTGAATCATATTTAATTTCCGGTAAGGTGGCGAAGGAGAAGGGGATACCTGTTACCTTCGACCCCGTGGGTGCAGGGATAAGTAGATTCAGGGAAAAGATAACGAAGACTATCCTTGATAAGGTGTGTCCCCGGATCGTGAGGATGAACCAGGGAGAGGCGGCGTTTATCGTAAAATCCGACAAAAAATCTCTAAGGGGTGTGGATAGCCTGGAAATAAACATGGAAAAACACGATCTTGAAAGATTCGCCAGGGAAAATCGTGTAATCCTTGTGGTAACGGGCAGAACAAACATTGTTACAGACGGTAAAAACACTTTTGAGACCCTGCTCGGGAATCCCGTGATGAAGAGGGTTACAGGAGGTGGATGTATGCTCGACGCCATTATTGCCTCCTTTGCCGCATCCTCTATAGGATCAATTCTTGATAGAACCGTGTCGGCACTCGTTTTGTATAATTACCTTTCAACAAAACTCAGTGGTAAGGGCATTAAAGAAGAGTTGATTTCATCAGTTAGAAATTTTCCGGAATAAAAGGAGGAGTCATGGATTTAGGACTTGAAGGTAAGGTGGCAATAGTTGGAGGAGCAAGTAAAGGACTTGGCAGGGCAGTGGCCCATGCCCTTGCAAGGGAAGGTGTGAGGGTGACCATTGCGGCAAGGAGCCTGGAATTACTCGAAAAGGTGGCAAGCGAGATCAAAGAGCACGGTGGGGAAGCCCTGCCTGTTCAGGCTGACTTTTCCATGCCCGGTGACATAAGAAAGGTGGTGGATGTGACATCAGAAAAGTTTGGAGAAGTTGACATTCTCGTAACGAATACAGGTGGACCACCTGCAGGTAATTTCTTTGACATTTCAGATAAACAGTGGATGAGCTCCTTTAATCTCACATTTATGCATGTGGTCAGGTTTATTCGCCATGTGGTACCACACATGCAGGGGAAAAGGTGGGGAAGGATCATAAACCTGACTTCCATGACGGTAAAGCAGCCAAAGGACATGCTCATAATTTCGAATGCCATAAGGCCGGCAGTTATAGGTCTTGCCAAAAGTCTTTCTTTTGAGCTTGCGAGGTACAACATTACGGTAAACAATATAGCGCAGGGTGTTTTTGAAACAGACAGAATAGTGGAGCTCACCAGGAACAGGGCTGAAAAATCAGGAATCAGCTATGAAGAGGCACTAAGGCAATGGACTTCGAGCATACCGCTTGGAAGAATGGGAGATCCGGCAGAACTTGCAGATCTCGTAACCTTTCTCGCATCTGAAAGGGCAGGTTTCATTACAGGAGCCACTATCCAGATTGACGGCGGTGAAATTAAGTTTATCCTCTAATACTTTATAAACCTGATTCTGTTTTTGCCCAGAACTGCATAGTAAATTCCGGGCTTCAGGTCCGATATCCTGATTTTCACAACACCGGCAGGAAGTTTTATTACCTTTGCCACTCTCCCTGCTGGATCGTAAATTTTAACATTTTTGATTTCCCTGAAAGGCCCTCCGATGTACAGAAAATCCCTGCCAATGGTAGTCCTGAGAACTTTGTCAGCTGGGGATTCTTCAACACCGGTAAATGTGTGTTCTTCCAGAATCCACTGGTCGGGATCAAACTCAAGAGAGCGTGGGTGACCGTTTACGAATACGGTAAATGTCTGGGTGTCAAGACTATCCCAGAGGGTGATGTATTCGTATCCTGAGTCCGTTACGATTTTAAACTCTATGGGCATCCTGTAGGTGGGAACCCCGAAGGAGTGTGATTGGACCTGATTTACGGTTATGTCAACTCTAAAAGTGTCACCACCCACGGGATAGGAGGAGTAGGAGTATTCGTAAACAGGGTGACCCGGTGCGAAGACCCACTCGTCAAAAAACCAGCTTAAATCCTGACCTGAGATCGAATCGGCAATCTCCATAAATTCACTTGTAACGGCATTTCCGTAGGCATATCTCTGACCATAGGTTCTGAGGATCTCGAAGAAGGTGGAATCCCCCACGATGTATCTTAACATGTGGAGTACGCTTGCCCCCTTTTCGTAAACCACCACACCCCACATGTAGTCTGGATCGTAAACCGGATAGGGAGGATACGGTTCTCTCCGCAGATAAGTCTGGAAAATATTTGAGATATAGGATCTCAGGCCAGAGGGGCCGTACCTGTGCTCCCACCACAGTGCCTCTGTATAGGTGGCAAAACCTTCGTTGAGCCATATATCCGCCCAGGTTCCCAGTGTTACCCAGTCACCCCACCACTGGTGTCCCATCTCGTGTACTATCACCCAGTCCCAGTCACTTCCCCATCCTGCACTGGTATTTATGAATGTATTGGTCTGGTTTTCCATGGCTCCACCAATCGGGGCGGAGACATGGCCGTACTTTTCTCCCATGTAGGGATATGTCCCGTAGATTTCTGAAAGAAATTGCAGCATCTGCGGTGTCCTTGC
The DNA here is from genome assembly GCA_026986235.1 of Caldifarciminota bacterium. GTDB lineage: Bacteria > Hydrothermota > Hydrothermia > B15-G9 > WFZT01 > WFZT01. Next base: position 1,597 of record JALSOY010000021.1, on the reverse strand, counting down.
AAACTTAACTTTGAGCCAGGAAGTATCCGTTGACCTTACCCAGTGCCTCACAGGTAGATATTCTCCGTTTATGAGGGCAGAATCTTCCAGAACAGAAAAAAAGTCGGCAGCTGCGAAAACTATAAGGTAGTTGGCTATGGGGTAATTCTCTCTCCAGTGGAATGTGATGGTGTTTCCGTCAAGTGTGGAATCCACAAGTTCTCCGTTGGCAACCACCGTATATCCAGATGGAACGGTTATGTACTGATCAACCGTGGCTTTATCCGTTGGAAGGTCGTAAATGGGTAGCCACCTTTTTGCCCCATAGGGTTCGTCGTCAACATAGGCAAGGTGTGTACCGTAGGAGAATCTCAGACCACCTCCGAATACCCCTCCACCTGATTGGGGAACTCCATGGTAGTACACTGTGGCGACCCCGGTATCTCCGGGATTCAGGGGTGATGTCAGGTTGATCGTTAAAATAGAATCGTTTCTCGAGAAGGATTGGGCCTCCGGGATACTGTCCACATTAAACCCTATGAGGTGCAGAAAGATTGAAGAGAGATTGTTTACTTTGCTTGTAAATGTTACTTCGTTAAACGCTTCAATGGATCTGTGAGCAAAGTCCAGGCTCACATGGATGTCGTAATGCAGGATATCGAAGTCGTGGAGGGTATCCTCATAGGTAAGTGAGCTGAATGCTTTGAAGAATCTGGCCTTTCCACCTCTCAATAGATCTCTCTGATACGGCCCGGGAATCTGAAGGACGATTAAAAGTATAGTGAAGAAAGTCATCAGTGCCTCCTTTTTCTCTCAATTATAATGTTCACCAGAGGGAATTTCTTCAGAGTAAAGTTACCAGCTCATTCTGTAAATCTCCAGCACATCTTCTTCGGTCATGGGATGTGGAGCAGGTACCCTGCCGTCAAGCCATCCGTAATACTTAACCACATCTTTTGCCAGTTCGGGAAGTTTTTCTTTACCCACTCCCAGGTCCCTCAATCTTTTCCTCACCCCGATCCTTGAAAGCCATTGGTCGATGTGTGATGGAAGCTGGTTGGGGTTTCCTGTAAGGAATTCGGATACGGATCTGACACCGGGGGAGTTTGAGAAAAACCCTGTGTATGCCACGATAAGACTTGCAAGTCCCTGGGCATGTGGAATCTCCGGAAAGTGTCCTGATAGCACATGCTCAAGCCAGTGCATGGAAAATCCTCCACCTCTTCCAACCCTGAAAAATCCACTCATCGAAAGCGATGCAAGATAGGCGAGTTCTCCACGGTACTCCAAAGAATTCGGGTTTTCGAGGACCAGAGGACAAACATCCATCACCCTCTTCATACTGGCCAGTGCAAGGTTTTTAGATGCAAAGAATTCCTCCTCTCCAGTAATGTACGGTTCAAAGAACTGGCAGAATATGTCAACACACCCTATGGCCGTGGTGTATTTGGGAACGGTGACATGGAGTTTTATGTCAACGATCGAGATCACAGGAACGAGGTCTGGATGGCTTATGGGCATTTTGGCTCTGAGTGCCCTGTTGTTTATCACTGCAGCCCCATCAAAGTCTGATCCTGAAGCTGCAACGGTGGAAATTGCGACAACAGGGTAGGCTCCG
>JALSOY010000020.1 GCA_026986235.1 Caldifarciminota bacterium | reverse complement strand
AACATTGGCGTCGGTAACCGTGGGATCGTCTCCTCCTTTTCCGTAGCATGCGGGTCCCGGATCTGCACCTGCACTAATGGGACCACACCTCAGTGCGCCCGCCCGGTCAACCCATGCGATGGTACCTCCACCGGCAGAAACCTCAGCAAGATCGATAAACGGGTATCTCACGGGATAACCACTTCCCTTGATAATCCTGCCTGCGTGTACAACGCCACCAACTTCGTATTCTGTTACCACATCAGGTGTTCCACCAATGACGGCACCTGCCTTGGCCGTTGTACCTCCCATGTCAAAACTGAGAAGATTCTCAATTTTAAGGGCCCTGCCGAGGAATGAAGCCGCCACAACTCCCGCAGCAGGCCCCGATTCAATGGTGGCAGCAGGAATCTTTTCCGCCATCTCAACTGTGGTTAAACCGCCGTTGGACTGCATTACATAAAACGGAGCTTCTATACCAAGATCCTGAATCTTTTTGTGTAAATCTTTAAGGTAACGGGAAACTATGGGAACGAGTACCGCATTGACAACGGTTGTACTCGTTCTCTCATACTCCCTGTATTCGGGATCAACTTCGTGGGACGCAACGACAACCAACCCCGGCAACCTTTCTTTCAGGTAATCGGACGCAAGTTTTTCGTTATGTGGATTTGCATACGAATGCAAAAAGGCTATCGCCACAGTAACAATACCTGACTGCCTTATCTTCTCAACTATGGATTCTATCTCCTGAATATTCAATTCCTTAACAACCGTTCCATCAAAGAGTGTCCTTTCGTCAACAGTGAACCTGAACTTCCTCGGTATCAGGGGAGGAGGCCGCCTGAAAAACAGGTTGTACAACTCAGCCCTCTTCTGCCTCCCTATCTCAACCACATCCCTGAATCCTTTAGTTGTGATAAGGGCTCCAGGTGGAATTTCAAGTCCCTTCTGACCCAGAAACAGGTTTGTCCCAATGGTTGTAGAATGAACGATATGAGTAATTTCACCCGGATATTTAACAAGTAAACTTTTAATGGAGTTTATAACTCCATCCTGTGGACTTCTGGGCGTGGAGGGGACTTTTACATTCTTTAATGCGTGCGTGTCCTCCTCAAAGGCAACGAGGTCAGTGAATGTCCCACCGATATCCACACCGACTCTATATTTATGCATAATCCCTTTATAAATTTGCAAAAAAGAATTGTCAACATTTGTAAGTGGCTGTTCGGAAGACATTTCACCACATGGTATTCAACCTTAGGAATTAAATCATCTATTATTTTCGGGGTGTAATATCTCCCTCGGATAATCTGATATCTCCTCCATTATCTCCACCGGGCTCCCGTTCCCCCTGTATAGAATCTTCCTCTCCAAATTAAAATACACCTGAATATACCTTCATCAAAACTCTGCTCCTAAATCCCTCACACTCGTAAAACTCCTCATCGCCTCGCCGCCTATACTCCACAATTGAAAGCCTGAGGTTTAAAAGCTCAGGACTTAACATTTTCTCTTTTCTTTTACCGTGTTTATTGTGTAGTCATGGGCACCTCTTTTTAAGAGTGAGGCGCCTGCTTATTATCATAGTTTCACAGGATACCCTTTAGCCTCTTCCTGATTCCTTCCCCCATCCACGACAACCTCTGGATACCATGTGAGGTAACCAAAACACACAGATGGGTGGGGAAAAACTTAATAATCTTTTTTGCGGGAGAATTCTGGAAAGGGGACCCCTGGATTTTTGGGGAACACCTGTAACACTCAAACCCTTTTGAAAGTTATGGATTTTTCAGTTTCCAAGTATCACTTCTATCGCCTTTTCAAGCTGGAGGTCTCTATCAGGGTTGTTGGGATCGTTATCGACAAAGTAATCCGGTTTGACGCCGTAGCCCTCGAGGTTTGTCCCATCTGGAAGATACCATCCTACATAAGGGACATTGAGTGTTGAACCATCCGGCAGTTTCACATGATCGGTTCCGATAACACCGCCACCGGTGGGAACACCCACGAGTTTACCTATTCCGAGGTACTTAACCGCTGCGGGGAAGATCTCTGCATCTGAGAAGGAGAATTCGTTGATAAGTACCACCAGTGGTTTACCCCACCTCAGGGGTGGCTGAATTTGCGGCTTCTGTCCCCTCCGTACGAACTTTGCGTAGGCCCTCTTCGTAAGTATGTCAAGAAGTTCCTCGTGTATCCTGCCTCCAGGGTTGTACCTCACATCAAGGATAAGTCCTTCCTTACCCTCGCGTAAAAACCTAAGGATTGCCTTTTTAAACCTTGCAAGTTCACTTTCGTTCATCGCTCTTATGTGATGGTAGGCGATCTTACCGCCTGTTGCCTCTTCCACCAGTTTTCTGTTTTTCTCCTCCCATTCCTCCCAGGCGAATGTTCTCATGGTATCCCATGGCAGAACTCTGATGGATAAATTCCTTTCATCAACTGTGGTTACCACGATGCTATCTTTCTGGTAAGCGACTTTAAAAAGGTTGAAATGTGGGGTCTTTGTACTCACACTGTCCACACTTACGATGATGTCGCCGGGTTTCAAACCTGCACTGTCCGCCGGTGAGTTTTTGTAAACCTTCGTAACTTTTGCGCCGTTTTCCGTAAGTTCTATTTCAAAGCCCGTGAAAGCCCTGACTTTCCTGTTGCTTTCTGGTGGCTGTATCCCTATGTGAGAGGCTCTGAGTTCACCCATCATAAACAGTATAGCCTTTCTGACATCGTCGTAGGTCTCGGCATAATCCAGCAGTGGCCGGTAGTATTCCTTTACAGCTTCCCAATCCACGCCGTGCATGGTGGAGTCGTAGAATCTGGTTTTCAACTTCAGCCAGGCCATATCATAGATTTTTTTGAAATCCTCGTGTCTCTTTACGACTTCCTTTGCCGTAAACTCCACAGTTTCCGGGAAAATAAGTTCTTTCGGACCCTTAATTTTCTGAAGCTTACCTTTATTTGTAAAAACGATGTACGCACCTGACCAGCAGGGATTCCTTCCTGTTGCCAGCTGGATGTGCCGGTTCCCCTCGGCGTCCATAACAAAGATTTCAGGAGATGACTGACGGGATGAGACCTCGTATGCGACAAGTTTTCCGTCAGGTGATAGCGTGGGGATCTGCTTGTATCCCGGTCCATAAGTCAACCTTTCGGGTTTCCCCACCGGCTTTCCATCTTTTACAGCTATCCTGTAAATTTCCCCATTACCACTTCTCTGAGAATCAAAGTATATCCACCTGCCGTCCGGTGAGAAGACAGGATCGTCGTCCGCCTTCTCGTTGTGTGTTATCTGAAACACTTTCCTGTCCCTGAGTCTAATCACAAATATGTCCTTATTACCCTTGCGTGTGGAGGTGAACACCAGGTACTGGCCATCTGGAGACCAGCTTTCAAAGAAATCGTCAGCCTTATCCTCTGTTATCCTCTCAGGTTCACCACCTTCAACAGGAACCACATAGATATCGTTGTTACCAGACCTGTCAGAGTAAAAGGCGATCTTTTTACCATCGGGAGAAAAGCGAGGCCATGCGTCCTCGTAAGTATCGTCGGTAACCTTTCGTGCCTCCCCTCCATTTGCAGAAACGATCCATATATCTCCCCTCATTGCAAAGGTGATCCACCTGCCATCAGGGGACATGGAAGGTGATTCCACAACATCGGTAAACTCACGGATGAACTCCTCCGGCAGTTTGCTGTCAGTGTCAATCTTTATACCCAGAGGTTCAGCTTTACCTGTCTCAAGATCAATTCTGTACAGGGTGAGCCTGTGTTCGATAACACCGTATTTTCCATCCTTTGAAACTGCAAGGTGCAGGGCATCACCTCTTTTCAGATGGGTGATCCTGACAGGCCTCCCGTCAAATCGATACACCTGAAGGCCACTATCCCTTTCTGAAATAAAGTAAATGTTACCCCTGCCATCCACGGCAGGATCGCGATCCGTACCGTCAAAGTCGGTCAATCTTTCAAATTTCCCATTCTTTAACATGTAGATCTCTCCGTTGGCAGATCCCCTGTATCCCTTTCTAAAGTAAGAAACCCCATCTTTGACGAAGTAAATAGAGCCATCAGGGGCAAAAACTGCACTGTGAGAATCAAAATCTGTTACTCTGACTGGCATACCGCCGTCCTTATGTATTTTCAAAATCGTATAATACCTGCGATTCCTGAAGGAATAAAACAGGATCGTATCGCCCTTCCAGTCTGTGGGTATGTCTGTTGATGGATTGAAAGTTATCTGCCTCGGCGTTCCACCCCTGGCAGGTACGATCCAGATATCGTAATTTCCTTTCCTCCTTGAGGCAAAGGCTATCTCCTTTCCATCAGGTGACCAGACGGGCCTCGTGTCAGTTGCCTCATGAAGTGTAACCCGCCACACCCTGTGTTCAACAGTATCATAAACCCATATATCACCTCTGTAAGAGAATGCTATCCTGCTACCGTCAGGGGATATGGATGGATAGTACAGGCCAGGCGTACTTCCCTGATTTAACGATAGAAAAAGTAGAATCAAATACTTTATCATATCAAAGACCTCCAGTTGAAAAATTTTGGAAAGTTTAAGGGAGCTGATATGGATTTTCAAAATAGCCTGATAGCTTCGAGGAACAGAGACATAACATCCTTTATAGTGATGGAAATACTGGAAAAGGCTCACAGACTTGAAAGGGAAGGCAGGAGTATCATTCACCTTGAGATCGGGGAACCTGACTTCGACACTCCGGAGCCTATAAAGGAGGCAGGGATAAAAGCCATAAAAGAGGGCAAAACCCATTACACACCGAGTCCCGGTATTCCGGAACTACGAGAAAAGATCGCTGAATTTTACAACTTCTATTATGGAATAGACATTTCACCTGAGAGAATTTTCATAACAAACGGGACATCCGGGGCTTTTATCCTGATCATGGCGGCCATTATGGACATTGGTGACGAGATCATCTTCACGGATCCCGGCTACCCCTGCTATCCCAATTTTGCAAGGGCATTTGATGCAAGGCCCGTATTTGTCCCGGTTTACGAAGAAGAAAACTTCGAAATCTCAATTGAAGAAGTGGAGAGAAGGAAGAGTGACAGGACAAAAGCCCTGCTCATCGCCTCCCCTGCCAATCCCACAGGAACCTTAACAGGACCGGACACCATAAGGAGAGCTATCGGGCTTACACCGTTCTTCATTTCGGACGAGATCTATCACGGACTTGTGTACGAAGGAAGAGAGCACTCAGCCCTTGAGTTTTCAGACGATGTAATCGTGATAAACGGTTTCTCAAAGCTCTTTGCCATGACAGGCTGGAGACTCGGATGGATGATCGTGCCCGAAAGACTTATTAAAACAGTTCATAAACTCGCTCAGAACCTTTTTATATGCCCCAATTCTGTTGCACAGTATGCGGCTCTTTACGCCTTCAACGAGGGCTGGAGCTATGTTGAAAACATGAAGAGGGAATATGACAGAAGAAGAAAAGTTATGGTAGAAGGTTTAAGAAAACTTGGATTTGGCATAAGATCCACGCCCGCAGGAGCCTTCTATGTCTTTGCAAATATTTCGAAGTTTTCCGGTGATTCCTTTAAATTCGCACACGAGATACTCGACAGGGCCGGAGTTGCCGTCACACCGGGTGTTGACTTTGGGTCGAACAGAACAAATCATTATATAAGATTCTCCTATGCCAACTCACTCGAAAACATAGAGGAGGCACTGGAGAGAATAAAAAAATTTCTTGAGGAGAGAAAATGAGGCTGTTAACGAGATCCCGATACGCGGTAAGGGCAATACTTGACCTCGCGATGAACCTTGATGGGAGACCCATATTTATCAGAGAGATAGCCGAGCGTGAAGGGCTTTCGGAGAGATACCTTGAAAACCTCTTCCTCCAGCTCAAGAGGGCGGGAATTCTCGACAGTTCCAAAGGTAGAGGCGGTGGATTCATGCTGGCGAAAAAACCAGAGGACATAACACTGCTTGAAATCGTTGAGGCTGTTGAAGGCAGGATAAGCCTCGTGGAATGTGTGGAGGACGAAACGACATGTGACAAAGTCCCCGTTTGCGCCCCCCACGATGTATGGAAAGAGCTCGCAAACAACATAAGAGAATTCCTCAGAGGTTATACCCTGAAAGATCTCATTGAAATACAGAAGAGAAAACTCCAGGAGGCATTTAAAAGGTAGAGCTGGCAGAAAATTTTTGTTCACCGATTTATAATTTTCAAAAATCCCCGGAGGTTAATCAGGAATGAAAAGGTACATAGTCGCAACCGTACTCTTATTTACCACAATTTATGCACACCGGGTTGAACTCTTCGACGGTAGGGTCATAAAAACCCAAAAAATCCAACTGAAGAACGGAGCCTACATTCTGGACGACACGGTGGTAAGCCGTCTGGATGTGAAAAAAATCGTATTTGAAGGTGGAAAGAAGGCATATCTTCCGGTAAAGTACAGGCTTGAGGATCCTGAAAAGGTTATTGAAAAGGCAAAAGCTGCGCGCAAACTCTACCCTGATGCGAGCGGAATTGTACTCCTTGACCAGGGTTTCTATTCCATGGAGCCCGACTCAACTCAGTACAACCGTTATCACTTCCAGGGACTGATACTGAAAGACGACGCAAGAGACTGGGCAAATGTCAGGATTTACATCTACGAAGACATGCTCAGGGCGCGCCTTCTCGCAGCAAGGTGCATAAAGCCTGACGGAAGGGTCATATATCTCAATCCGGAGGATGTTAAGATAACCAAACCAAAATCAGGTCTTGAATTCTTCGGCAAGAGTAAAGTAATGAGTTTTACAATCCCCGGAGCAGAAGTCGGTGACATAGTTGAATATGTTTACGAATACCACATATTCAATCCGTGGGACAAAAAGGTATTCTCTGAAAGGTGGTTCTTCGGAGGAAAGAAACCCGTACTGCACTCCGAGGTAACATTCAAATTACCGGAGAAGGAATTTTTCAAATATTTGATCAGGAACACTGATTCCGGTAGAGTTAAATACAGTGAAAAAATTCTCGGTCCGTACAGGCTCTACACATTTTCCATGGATACAGTGGATCCGGTTGTTGACGAGCCCTCCATGCCCCCTCTATCAGATGTGATTCCCATGGTGGCAATAACAAACCAGAGATCCTGGGACTATCTTTACAACTGGTATGCAAACTTCCAGAAAAAAAGGATGGTGATCACACCTGAAATAAAGGCACTTGCCGACAGCATAGTCCGTGGAGCCTCAGGACTGGACGATTCCATCGCCAGAATCTATTACTGGGTGCAACAGAACATCAGATACATCTCCATCAAAGGTGGAGCTTCCTCAGGCGTTTCAGGTCATCCAGCATCGGAAACCCTGAAAAAGGGGTATGGCGATTGCACGGACAAGTCCATCCTGTTTTCCACACTGTTAAGAGCAGTTGGAGTTATGGGATACCCTGTTTACATTGAGACCAACGACGCCGGGACATTTCTCGTTGATATCCCATCTTTTCAGGGAAACCATGCCATAACCGAGATCGTGACCCGTGACGGCAGGGACTTCTATCTCGATGCAACTGGTTCAACGAGCCGGTATCCATACTTCTGGTCTGCTGACCACGGAGTATGGGCACTGAACGCACAACTAAAGAAAATCTCTTTCATAAAAGTACCACCTCCGGAGGACAACTGGCGAAAGTACACATACAGACTGAAAATAAAACCAGATGGCACAACGAGGGTGGAATTTCTGGGGGAATACACGGGGGACTTTGAGGCCGGTGTCCGGTGGTACTGGCAGTTCGTTAAAGAAGATGAGAGGGAAAACAGGATGGAGGAGATGATCCAGATGACCGCACCGGGCTCAAAGCTGATCTCTTACGAACTTGGTCCCCTGTACGACCTGTCAAAACAATTCTACCTGAAAATCGTTTTCGAAATACCCGGTTACCTCAAAAACATCGGTGATCTCTACCTGCTTGAGCTCCCTGACCTGAAAAATAGATACAGATTCCCGGAAATATCTGTAAAAAAGAGACACTACGACATCGTCTATCGTACATCCTACAGGGTTTCACACGACTTTTACATCGAATTTGAAGGACTGAAGCTGAAATACCTGCCGGATTCCATCGCAATCAACGACCCCCACTTTTCATACATCGCCTATTATAAAAAAGCTGATACAGGCCAAATTGAATACCACGATTCATTCAGGAGATGGGACAGGATAATACCCTTTGAAGATTACGATGTTTACAAAAAAGACATCCTCACCCTCTTGAATCACATGAGAAAACCTGTAATTTTTGAAGGAGGCAGGTAACATGAAATATCTTCTCTCACTTTTAACAGTATTCTCACTCTGGGGAATGGGGAAAATTCCGAAAAATCTCACGAGAGACATCGTTTATCTCAAAAATGGTGAAGAAGTAAACGGATCTGTGCTGAACATCTGTGAGGACACGGTTTATGTATCAACCATTCACGGTGAGGTAGCAATCCCTCGTTCACAGGTCCTCAGTATAGAATCTTCAAAGAGAAGACCCGGTGACATGTGGGAAAAACTATCCGATATAAAAGATACCCTGCTTCTTAAAGCACTTGAAGTTCCTGTAGATTCTATTTATCCCGGGGCTGGATATGTGAATGTTTTTGTCATCAAAAAGTTCCAGCTAAATCCTGATAGTACTTACAGTTATACAGAGAGACGGATCATAAAGATATTAAAGGAGCGGGGAAAAAGGGCGGCAAACCGTGTTTTTAAGTATCGTAAAAGCTTCGAAAAGGGAGAGATAGTCTTTGCAAGGACCGTTACGAAAGACGGCAGGGTCGTCTCCATCATGGACAACGCCATTGAAGACGCTTCTGTCTTTTCAAAATTTCCCGACTACGATGACCTCCGTCAGGTTAAATTCGCCATTCCAGAAGGATCACCCGGTAATGTCCTCGACTACGAGATAAAAATCACTGGAGTCTTTGATCCCCGTCATCCTCCCTTAAAGAAAATCCTCCTGGGAGACAGAGAACCCACATACCTTGAGATACTCGAGCTCAATGATGGCGCAAACCTCATGGCCGTCGAGGAGAAAAATGGGGATGTGGTTGAAAAGACAGAAAATACTTATACTCTGAAGAATTATGGCGGTTACATCGAAGAACCCTACATGCCTCCCCTTTACTACATACTTCCATCTTTCACATGTGAACTTAAAACCACCGGTGAACTGGACTACTACAGGTCCTACATCTATTCACTTCTGGATTTCAATGCGGACAGTATTTTAAATACTCTGCTATCCCGTGCCCAGAATCGAGAAGATACCCTGTTTTTCATTTACAGATTCGTATCCCGGGACATCAAACGGGTCCCGGTTGACGGGGAAACTTACAGCATTTTTCCGCAACCTCCCGAAAGGGTCATTCAAAAGTCCTCAGGAAGTGAAGTTGATAAGGCATATCTTCTCTACGCTTTATACAGAAAGGCGGGGTTACCGGCTGACCTCGTACTTGCCGTTTCCAAAAACACCTGGTACTTACCAGATACATGGAATTTGAGTATCTTCACGGGTCTTCTCGTCAGGGTGGATACGGTTTATCTTGACCCTGCGAACGACAGGATACCCTTCGGTTACATAAGACCTCAATTTCAGGGTACAAAAGGTGTGGAATTGGATGGCACAACGGTAGAAATCCCATACATACCTTCAGAGCGCGAAGGTCAGATAGAGTTTATGAACATTTCCATAAATCCTGGAGGTGACCTGATCGTTGAAGACAACATGATGTTCAGGGGTAAAGACGAAACCGCGATAAGGAGCCTAAAGAGATTCAGAAAGGTTGAGCTTGAGAAAATACTGGAACAGAACCTCAACTGGGCACCCGGCATCGTGCTTGACTCGTTCAACCTCTCTGATCTAAACGATCTTTCCATACCACCAAAGCTGACGCTCTTCTACCATATTCCGGGTTATGCCATAGTGGCTGACAACCTGATACTTCTCAAGATGCCAGACCTATCAGACTACACTGCAGAGAAAGTGGGAGCTACGGTCAGAGTTAACCCCATCTTTTTTGAGAGGAACTACAGGAGTATCAAGGATATCGTTATAAATGTACCGGCAGGTTACAGGGTGAGGTACATCCCCAAAGGCTTCTCAGGGAAGGTGAAGTTCATGGAGTACAAATCTCTTCTGTATAAATCAGACAGTAAGATTCATTATAGCGACGAGACCAGAAGGCACGGGGGAATCTTCAGAAAGTCTTTCTATCCCGGATTTAAAAGAATCGTGGAAGGTATGGCGCGTCAGCGTGATTCCTGGATTGTCATTGAGAAGAAATGATAAAAAAGAACCTCGGCAAATACAGGGTAGAATCGTGGATTGGAGGGGGCCAGTTTGCCGATGTTTTTCTGGTCTTTGACACCATCACTGAAAAAAGGTTCGCACTAAAAGTTTCAAGAACCAGAGAAAGAGACATTGAGATGCTAAAAAGGGAAGCTCAGCTACTTGCTTCTCTTGAGCATCCCAATGTTGTGAGATTTTACACAGCTGAACTGATTGATGGAAAACTTGCCATCGTCATGGAATATGTGGATGGCAGGTCTTTACGAGAAGTTATCGAAAACGAGGCTCCTCTTGATGAAAGAGGCGCCATATCCATCGTGGTCGATGTCCTTGAAGCTCTCTCTTTTGCCCACTCAAGAGGTGTTCTGCACAGGGATATAAAACCGGAGAATATCATGATAACAAAAAACGGCGAGGTGAAACTCACCGATTTTGGCCTTGCCGTTATTCTATCAAGCAGTCTGAGCTTTTCAATGGCAGGGACTCCCATATACATGGCCCCTGAAGCGTGGAGCGGTAAGTTCAGAAAGGAATCAGACCTATGGTCAGTTGCATGCGTACTTTACGAGCTTGTGGCAGGATACCCACCTTTTTATGCTGAAACTATAGAGGATTTAAGAAACCAGATTTTTAAAGGAAAACTGAAAAAACCTGCCCGCATGACACCCCATCTATTTGAAATCGTTAAAAAGGCGTTGAGAAAAGTGCCTTCTGAAAGGTACAGGACCTCGTCTGAAATGAAAAAGGCACTTCAGGATTACATCAGAAAATCAGGCGGAGAAATCTCTGTCAAAACTGTCCATGTAAGAAAAAAGTCCTCACCGGTTCTTGAAGGATTAACGGAAGAACAGCGTGAGGCGGTTTTAAACGGCGATGGGTACTTTCTCCTCCTCGGTGGTGCCGGCACCGGTAAGACCACCACCCTTGTGCACAGAATTGCGTATCTGATCCACGAAAAACATGTGCCTGCGGAAAATATCCTCGCTGTAACCTTCACAGGCAAGGCGGCAGGAGAGATGAAGGAGCGGGTGGAAAAACTTATCGGCGAGGGAAACACCAGAAATCTCTGGACAGGTACACTCCATTATCTGGGCAGAAAAATCGTTTCCTACGGTATCGAAAGACTTGGATATCCACCGGAGTTCCAGTTAATCAGCAGGGACGCACAGGAGGAACTATTTGAAAGGGCAACAGGGATAAGGTCAAAGGAAAAGGCACGGGCAATTCTGAGGGAGATCTCAAAATACAAAGGGAATCTCGTTCCCCCTGACTACCTCGTTGAACACGCAAGACATAAGTGGAAAAGAGAGGTGGCAGAAGCCTACGAGAAGTATCAGAAAACCCTGTTTTTCAATGGTTTTATAGACCTCGACGACCTTATCTTCCTCTCTGTAAAACTCCTCAGGCAGTACGACGATATTAAAGAAACCTTTAGCTTCAGATTCCGGTACATCCTCGTCGATGAGTTTCAGGACATAAACAGAGGTCAGTTTGTACTCCTCCAGATCCTCTCATCAAGGCATAAAAACTTATTTGTGACAGGTGATGATGACCAGTCTATCTACGGATTCCGTGGAGCATCCAGCAGGTATCTTATGGAATTCAGAAAGTTTTATCCTGACCACAAGGAGGTACGATTGACTCAGAACTTCCGGTCACCTGAAGAGATCATCTCCGTCGCAAATACTCTGATCTCTCACAATGACAATCGCATAGATAAACTGCTTATACCGATCAGGGAGTCAGGTGAAAATGTCATAAAGTTTTACGCAGCAAAGGACGAAACAGATGAGGCTGAGTTCGTTGCCGAGAAAATCCTCGAAGAAAGAGAAAGAGGGAGAAGTTTTGACGACATCGCCGTCCTCGTACGCCTGAATTCACTTTCAAGACCCTTCGAAGAGGTCTTCAGTAAGAAAAAAATCCCCTTCAATGTCCTCGGCATAGGAGGCTTTTACGAAAGAGAAGAAATAAAGGCTTCAATTGGATTCCTAAAGTTTTTATCCGGTAAAGGCACGGCCTCGGATCTCCAGCACATGCTCATTAAGTTCTTCAGATGGCATCCGAAAGACGCAAGAACAGCCGTCAGGTACTTCTCAAAAACCGGTAAACCCACTTTTTCCAAAAAGTTCCCTGAGGAACAGCTTAAAACCCTCGAAAAGTTCTGGAAATACTTGAATTCTTTTACACCTGAACAGCTGAGAATAAGATCCCCCCAGGAGCTCCTTGAAGAAGTTTACGACATCACAGGATACATGAAATATCTCGAGGAGAAGGAAACACCGTCAAGACTTGTTGAGAGGGATAACATCAACGAACTCCTCGGTATCGCAGGCTCCTTCCGAAAGGGTGAGGTTTTGGAATTCTTAAATCATGTAACCATGATGCAACATCTTGGCGAGGAATTCCGGTCCGTGGGTGGAGTTCAGATTATCACTATCCACCAGTCAAAAGGACTGGAATTTCCCGTCGTCTTTCTCGTTGGTCTCGTTGAGGGTGTTTTTCCCCTGTTCAGATCAGTCGCAGAAAAGTCAGGTCTCGAAGAGGAAAGAAGACTCTGTTATGTTGCTTTGACGAGGGCTTCTGAGACACTCTACCTTACTTATCCTAAGAGGAGATTCAGATACTACCAGGAACCCTCGAGGTTCCTTTACGAAATGTATGTTAAAGAAGAAAGAAACATCTGAGGAGGAATAAAATGGGAAACGAGGTTCGCGTGAGATTTGCTCCATCACCAACAGGTTACCTGCATGTGGGTGGGGCAAGAACCGCTCTTTATAACTGGCTTTTTGCACGAAACCGTGGCGGAAAATTCCTGCTGAGAATAGAAAATACCGATGTAAAAAGATCGAGCAAGGAGATGGAAGAGTACATCAAGGAAGCCATGCTCTGGCTCGGCCTGAACTGGGATGAAGACATCGTGTATCAGCTCGAAAGACTTGAAATCTATAGAAAATACGCTCTCGAACTTGTCGAAAAGGGACTTGCCTACTATTGCTACACGCCACCAGAAGAACTTCAAAAGGAGGGCGGAGGAGTGGAATGCCACGAGGTGAATCCAGAAGATTACAGTGAAAAACCCCTGGCAATAAAGTTTCGCGTCCCTGACGAGGGTACGACCGAGTTCGATGACATAATAAGGGGACACATCAGATTTAAAAACGAAGATCTGGGTGACTTCGTTATTGTAAGATCTGATGGAATACCAACCTATAACTTTGCCGTGGTCGTGGATGACCACTACATGGGGATTACACATGTGATCCGTGGCGAGGACCACATTTCCAACACACCAAAACAGATCCTGATCTACAGGGCTTTCGGCTGGAAAGTCCCCGAATTTGCACACCTCCCAATGATACTTGGCCCCGATAAAAAAAGGCTCTCAAAGCGTCACGGCGCAACCTCTGTGCTCGAATACCGTGACATCGGTATCCTCCCTGAAGCCTTATTCAACTTCCTTGCCCTCCTCGGCTGGTCCCCCGGTGACAACAGAGAAATCGTGTCAAAAGAAGAGATGATACGGCTCTTTGATCTCAAAAGGGTGGGAAAGCGAGCCGCCGTCTTTGACCTGGATAAACTCTTCTGGATCAACTCCGAGTACATCAGGATGAAATCAGATGAGGAGATCTACGAACTCGCACTACCTTTCATGGAAAAGGCCGGCCTCGTAAAATCAGACGAAGACAGAGAAAAATTCAAAAAAGTCGTCCCACTTTTAAAAGAAAGGGTCAAGCTTCTCAAAGACTTTGTGGACTTATCTGAGTACTTTTTCAAGGATGTGGAAAAGTACGACGAAAAGGGGGTAAAAAAACACTTCAAAGAGGGAGTTGAAGAAAGGCTCTCCCTCCTCGTTGAAAAACTTAAAGCAATTGAAACCTTCGACGAAAAGAGCATAGAAAAAGCTGTGCGCTCACTGGCAGATGAACTCGGCATCAGTGCTGCTAAACTTATACACCCCACCAGACTCGCCGTCACAGGACGCACATTCGGACCAGGACTATTCGAGCTTATGGCTGTCATTGGTAAAGATGAGTGCATAAAAAGGATTGAAAGGGCTATTGACTGGATTAAGGCACAGAGAAGAGATTAACCTTTTTTATCAAGATACAGGCTACGACTCTTCCGAATGAGGTAAAGAGAGATTACGAGGGCAACGACAACAACGAGGGATATAACAGTCTCAAACTCGTAGATCTTTATCTTGTCGAGACTGATCTCCTCAATGGAGTGGGCACCGATGATGAGAATTTTCCTCACACCCGAAATGATTCCAATAAAGAGAAATGGTTCAACCGTAAGAGTACGGGATTTGAGATAGTTTAAAACAAGCCAGATGATCTCGAGTAGTATCAGGATGAGAAGCATGTCCTCAAGCACCTTTAATGTCAGGTGTACCACAGGCTGATGCTGAAATAGGCCGACCATAAAGTTGACGAACGCATAGGAGAAGATGGTGATGGAAATCAGGATGAGAAAGCCCGAAATGGCTGTATAAACTATGTCGTCGAAAACCTCCAGTATCCTGACGATTTTCCTCATCAAGAGAAATTATAAAATCCCTCCCCTATCATGTAAACAATCGGGTGTTCAACCTGATAAATGGGGATTGAATTTTAAGCTGTGGGCTCACCCGGTTTTATTCGCTTTAGGAAGTCTCTTTGACCTTATGGCGAAGGCGAGGGAGATGGCAAATGCGCTTGAAGCGTTGAGACTTCCCGTTTTACCCTCCATGGGGATACTCACGATAAAATCGCTCTCATCGAGAACGAGCCTGCTTACCCCCCTGTCCTCCCCTCCGATCACGAGAGCAAGCGGAAACGGAAATTCAAAATCAAAGATACTCTCTCCCCCGACCTCGATGGCAACGACAAAACCTCCGGCCTTTTTAAACTCCCTCAAAAAATTTCTGATGTTTGTCACAACCGATATGGAGATGTGAAATATGGCCCCGGATGAAGCCTTCACCACAGCCTCGCTCAGAGGCGCTCCCCTCCGGCCAGGAATCACCACCCCTTTCGCACCCAGCACCTCGGATGTCCTGATTATGTTCCCGAGATTCCCCGGATCCTCAACATGGTCAACCACTGTAACGATACCGCCTGCCGAAACTGTCCTCTCTATTAATTCCCTGTAAAAGACAGTCTCAACCGGTAGAATCCTCGCAACGACCCCCTGATGGTGTAAAGAACCTGACATTCTGCTCAACCTGTCTTTTGAAACCTGACTCACGGGGACCTTTAATTCCTGAATCAACTCCCACAACGCAGGATCAAGCCTCACTCCCTTCTGGATGTAAATCTTTTGAACTCTATCGGGTCTCGTTTTTAAAAGTTCTGAGACAGGATTTCGCCCGTAAACTATGTCACGGGATGTTTTCATGCCCTCCTTCCCTGTAAAGTTCAAAAAGTTTATCCACTATTCTTCTGGATGCGTTCCCGTCCAGTTTATAAAAAAGCTCTTTCCTGTATCTCTCAGCCGCCTCAACCATCTCATCGTCAGGATTAAGGGCCTTTTCAATGGCGGCTGGCAACTCCTCAGGTGAGTCTATGTGGACAAATGCGTTTTTTAAAAACTCCCTGTTGTCCTCACCCAGAATAGGTGTGCCGTCGTGATGCCTCAATTTTTCGTACGGGAGATTGTAAATAATACCGTGCTTCCCGATTGCGAGAAACTCAAACATCGTACTCGACGCCTCTGTAATCATCGTATCGGCAACGAAAATAAACGGGAGTATGTTGTGCTCATCAGGTGGAACCAGCACAGCGTGTGGATACTTTTCCATCCTTTTCTCAAAAATTTTATGCTGGGAATGGGGGGCGTACTTTCCCCTCCACGAGTATGGATGAAGCTTTATTATCAAATTGAAGTCACGGGTGTACTCAAAGATTGCGTCCTTTAACGCATAAATACTCGTCGGCTTGTAGGTTGGAGCGTAAAGGATGGTCTTTTTCCCGGGATCAAGATTCCACCTTTTCAAAATCTCTTCACGGTTTAATTTCCCCTGAAAAATCGGATCAAGCTTGGGATAGCCCACCACATAGACCTCATTTTTTAAAAGTGCTCCCTCCTCGATTATCTTTCTCTTTCTGTAAGGCCCTTCGACGAATATGATGTACTTCGTGTCTGGCTGGCTCTTTAAATTCCTGTACAGAATGTTTTTTATACCCGTGCCATGATTTACGAAGGCGAGGATGGTTCTGCCGTAAAGGTGAACATCCCTTATGGTGTCACCGGTGATAACGATGTCAAATCCGGACTTTTCTTCGGTAACCTTCAACCCCTCTTTCCGGAGCTTCTCATGAATCTCTTTTTTTAAGCTTCTTGTGAAAAAGAAAAATCTCCTCTCTTTTTCGTCCTCACACGAGAAATAGATGTCAAATCGGGGATCGTCTTTCATTACATCGTAAATGGGATCGAGGGAGGCCCTGTGGTACAGAAAGCTGAGTCTGAAGAGAACTTTTATTTTTTCAGAATAGTGCATCTCCCGACTCTTCAGCCTCCGCTTCGGGATCTCCCAGATAAACATGCCTCTTCAGACTCTGAAGGTACTCAGACCAGCGGGACAGGGGATCCTTCCTCTTCCTCCGGGCTTCAATAAACATCCAGACTTTAGAATCCATGTTGTCTGCAAAGTGCAGTATCTGCGCCTCAAGTGTCATGGGCCTCACGGGTGATCCCCATTCAAGCTCCCCGTGGTGGGAAATAACAAGGTGCAGTATCTGAAGCTTCAGGTCCTCCGGAAACCCGCCACGAAAATTTTTCATCTCCCTTATCTTTCTCATAATCATTTCGTATCCGATAACGAGGTGACCGAGGAGTCTGCCTATGTCCGTCCGATCTATTCTGGGAAAGTAGGAGTACTCCTCCACCTTTCCTATGTCGTGAAGGAGAGCTCCTGCTATAAGAGTGTCAAAGTTGACCTCCCTGTATCTTGAGGCAATGCTGATGCAAAGTTCTGTAACATTCAGGGTGTGCTCCAGCAATCCGCCGATGTATGCGTGATGGTTCGCCTTGGCAGCGGGCGCCATCTTAAACTTTTCCATAAACTCCTGGTCGTTAAAAAATCTCTTCAAAAGCTCCTTCAAATAGGGGTTGGAAACCCTTTCTATGTTTCTGTGCAGGTCGAGTACCATCCTCTCGATATCCCTCGATGTCGTGGGAATGAAGTCCCGGATTTCAAAATCCTCCTGCCGGGTGGCCTCAAGGATCTTGAGGTTAACTTCGTCCCTGAACTGATCGACAACCCCCCTGACCAGTGCAACCTGACCTTCTTTCAGGTGAGAAAGGTTTTCCTGTATGTTGTCGAAAACACGGGCTGGCACAGACCCTGTGGCGTCTGAAAGAACCAGGTCCAGGTAGTCGCCTCCATCCTTCTTTTTCCTGACTTTCACATTGGCAACGAGGAAGTAATCCTCTATCTCCTCGTTTAAATGGTTCCGGAGATTCTTTACGAAAATCCTTTTCATGGTCTTACATAATACTTCTCATGCCAATTTTTTTCAATCTCCCTATGCCCTGCCAACGCATTATAATTAAGAAAAATTGGAGGCCTGATTATGGAATACAGGATCAAGGATGTTGCAGTTAAAGATTCCGGTAAAAGGAAAATTGAATGGGCGCTCGAACACATGCCCGTTCTTTCAATTCTCAGGGAAAGGTTTGCAAAAGAAAGACCATTCGATGGATTGAGAATCTCAGCATGCCTTCATGTTACACCAGAAACAGCTGCCCTGATGATTACCCTGAAGACTGGTGGTGCCATGGTGAGACTTTCGGCATCAAATCCATTGAGCACGAAGGACGATGTTGCAGCCTCCCTTGTCTCAGATTACGGAATAGAGGTCTTTGCCATCCACGGTGACTCCCCGGAGGAGTACTACGGAAATATCAAAAAGGCACTTGAACTGGAGCCCCACATCACGCTTGACGATGGAGGTGACCTGACAGCTTACCTCCACAGTAAATTACCGGATCTCGCAGAAAAGGTGTGGGGTGGCACAGAAGAAACCACCACAGGAGTGATAAGATTCCGTGCCATGGAAAAGGATGGGGTGCTCAAGTACCCGATCATTGCGGTGAACGATTCAAAGACCAAGTACCTGTTTGACAACCGCTACGGCACGGGACAATCAACCATGGACGGAATTTTGAGGGCAACAAACCTGTTGATAGCGGGCTCGGTCTTTGTGGTGGCTGGATACGGATGGTGTGGTCGTGGAGTGGCGATGAGGGCAAGAGGAATGGGGGCAAGGGTTGTCGTTACAGAGGTCGATCCCGTGAGGGCCCTCGAGGCCGTAATGGATGGTTTTGAAGTTATGAAGATGGAAGAAGCTGCGAAAATTGGCGACTTCTTCGTTACAGTGACAGGTGACAAAAATGTGATAAGCGTCGAACACATAAAGTCAATGAAAGATGGCGCAATTCTTGCAAACTCAGGCCACTTCGATGTTGAAATCGATGTATCCGGACTCCGCAAGATGGCTGTAAAGGAAGAGGATGTTCGCCCCAATGTTAAAAAGTACCAGTTACCTGACGGAAAAAAAATTTACCTTCTTGCTGAGGGAAGACTCGTAAATCTTGCAGCTGCAGAGGGACATCCTCCCACCGTGATGGACATGTCCTTCTCCAACCAGGCACTTGCAGTAAAGTTCATTAAGGAAAACCGGAATAAGTTAGAGAAAAAGGTGTACACACTACCTGATGAAATTGACAGAGAGATCGCTTTACTGAAGCTCAAATCAATGAACATCGAAATCGACGAGCTGACGGAGGAGCAGAGAAAATACTTATCCAGCTGGCAGGAAGGCACATAACAGGACAGCGTTTACACCCGGCTAAAACCTCTTAATTTCTGAGGATTTTGAAGAGGAAATCCTTTGATACAAGGAGGATCATGGTCTCCACCCATGACGAAAGGTTATTATAATCTACCAGAGTCCCCCTGGAGAAGGTGGATCCTTTCTCCCAAAATCCCCCTTGGAGTAGGGAGACCATCGTCTCCTAAAATCCCCCTTGGTGAAGGGGGATACAGGGGGATTGAAAATTAAGTGGTAGTCATCCCCCTTAGTCCCC
>JALSOY010000019.1 GCA_026986235.1 Caldifarciminota bacterium | reverse complement strand
TTTTTTGATCTCCGTTAGCTCGATGTTGATCTATCCGGGAGTGAAAAAACAGAAAAATATAGCAAAAATCGCTATTTTTGCCACGATAGTTCTCCTCCTGTGGAGATTTGATCCAGTAGAGAAGGACATAACAGAAAGCCACAGAAACAGTTTTCCCGTCCAACTGGTAAATAAACTGAGAAAAATTGACGAAATGAAGATTGAAATCTATCTTTCACCTGAAGATTCGAGGTACAGGGACTATGAGTCGGAATTTCTCAGCAGACTGAAGCTTATCAGGAGGGATGTAAAAGTTCTCCTGAAGGATGATCCAGAACTCAAATACGGTCTCATCAGATACGAGATAAAAGTTAACGGGAAATGGAAGGCGGATAGTACATATTCAACAAGCCCTGAAGAGGCCTTTTCGATTCTGTCAGCACTTTCCGGTGTTAAACTGGACTTTCAGGAAAATCCGTATCCGGGTTATCCTCTCGTAATAGATTCCCGCGATCTTGATAAACTAAAAATATTATATTTTCTGATTCTCCCGGCGGCGTTCACTCTCCTTCTTTTCATGGTCAGGAAATAGTACTTTTTTACTATGCCACACCCTCCAAATTTAGCATAGACACACCTTTTCGGCATTTGTAAAATTAGGCCAAAAAGGAGGTGAAGGATGTATAAAAACAAATTTGTTATGATCTCTCTCGGTCTATTGTTAGCCTTTGTCCTCCACGCTGAAATCGTTATAGGTGAGAATTCCAAAGCGTGTTACGACTGTCACAAAAAGGTTACGCCGGAGGTTGTAAAGCAGTGGTCTCTTAGCGCCCATGCTCCAGAGGGTGTGGCCTGTATGGAGTGCCACGATCCGAAACTGTACAAAAAAACTGTAATAAGCGATAAGTGCCAGTCATCCACACCGGTTTCAGCTATCGTTACACCTGCTGCCTGCTCCAACTGCCACTCCAAAGAGGTAATGGAGTACGAGCATACAAAGCACGCCAATACCCTCCAGTTCGTGGTAAACATCCTGAAGGACCCCTGGGTGGTCAAAGGTGCAAACTCGGATCCTGAGCGTGCCACCGGATGCTTCATGTGCCACGGATCCATCGTGAAAGACAAGCTAACATGGGTCAACTATCCCAACAACGGAGTTGGAAGGATCAACCCTGACGGAACCAGGGGAACCTGTACATCCTGCCACAATAAGCACCTATTCTCTCTCAAAGAGGCGAGAAACCCATCCACATGCGGAAGGTGCCACCTGGGACCTGACCATCCACAGATCGAGATCTGGGAGGAGTCCTATCACGGGAAGATGTGGCTTGCCGGTCTCAAAGATCACGCTCCCACATGTGTAACATGTCATGTTGGTGAGGTGAAAGATCCCAAGACCGGTAAAGTCGTGCTTGAGAGTACCCACGATGTCGGTCAGAGAATCTGGCTTGAGCTAAAACCACCCAAGTCTGTGACCTGGAAGGACCCTGTGTTCTGGAAACCCCAGGACGAGACTGTGAGGGCAAAGCACAGGGAAAACATGAAAAAGGTCTGTCTTCAGTGCCACACGGAAAGACATGCTGAATATTACTTCACGAGGATCGAGAAGCAGGTTGAGGATTACAACAAGAACTACTTTGCGCCTGCCAAGAAGATGCTTGCAACCCTCAAGAAGAAGAAGCTCCTTACGCCGAGACCCTTTGATGAGGAGTTTGAATGGGACTTCTGGCTTCTCTGGCATCACGAGGGCAGGCGTATGAGGATGGGAGCCTCCATGATGGGACCTGACTATGCATGGTGGCATGGCGCCCATGAGGTTAAAAGGAGATTCATGAAACTAAAGAGAGAGTACGACCGCCTGATGAAACTTGGACATCCAGATCCTCATAAGTACATACCCGGCGCCACATACAGTTGTGGTGGTGCCAATGTCGTACCTGGAGAGGATGTACCAGATCTGAGGAAGAAGTAAGAGGGTGCGAGGAGTAAAAAAGGGGGGGCGCCGCGAAGCGGCGCCCCCCCTTTTTATATCAATGCCCGGAGGACTGCTTCGCCAGCGCAGACCAAACTGAAAAAATCGCTACGAGTAAACCACCCAGCCAGAATATTACATTTGAGCCCACTCCCGCAAGCGCAGCCACAAATATTATCACACCTATTACGAAGTTAACCCAATCTTGCCACATCTCCGAACCTCCTTTTTTTTTGTCATTATATAGTCACAATCATGATGTAACAAGACATCTCCAGAGTATTTTGGACACCCAGATCCCCCTCCTTCAGAAGGGGGGATGCTTACCACTAAATTTTCAATCCCCCTGTATCCCCCTTCTCCAAGGGGGATTTTGGAAGAGAAATCGCCCTTTGCCAGGGGGATTTTGATGAATCCCCCTTGATCCCCCTTTTTCAAAGGGGGATTTTACACGACCATGATCCCCCTTCTTCAAAAGGGGAATGCCTACCTATTATAAAAACACCTTTAGATGAGGAATGAGTTTATGGAGAAAAATATTTTTCGAACACCCTCATTTGGCAGTTGAAAATATTTGAAAGCTCATTTACTTTATAGTCTATGTTCGTGGGTTTAGATGTTGGAGGTACATTTATAAAAAGCGCTCTGCTGGACGAGAACGGGAAAATACTAAGAAGAGGGAAGACGCCTACAGAATCACAGTCAGGTCCGGACAGGGTTATAGAAAACATTAGAAATGCCATTTACAGCGTGATTGAAGAAGGCACAACTGCCATTGGAGTCGGGATGCCCGGCCTCGTTGACATGGAAACTGGTATAGTGAGAATTCCACCAAACTTCAAAGAATGGGATGAAGTTAACTTAAAATCTCCCCTGGAAAAGGAGTTTAAGGTACCGGTTTATATCGGAAACGACGCCAACAATTACGGTCTCGGAGAGTGGCAGTTTGGGGCTGGTAGAGGATACAAAAACCTCGTTGTTCTCACCCTTGGAACAGGTGTGGGAGGTGCAATTATTTTGAACGGAAGGCTCTATGTGGGCTCAAGATACGCGGCAGGGGAACTCGGACACATTACCATCGTTTCAGATGGTCCCCAATGCAACTGTGGTAACAGGGGTTGCCTTGAATCCTTCATTGGGACTCAATACCTGCTACACAGGGCTTCTATTCTTTTGAGGAGAAGTTTTGACGAGGTCAGGGAACTTTACGACCTCGCCGTCTCAGGGAACTTTACCGCAAAAGAACTTTTCAGGGAGTACGGCAGATACCTCGGAATAGCGTTAACCAACTTTGTCCACATATTCGATCCTGACATTATAATCCTCGGTGGAGGAGTCGTTAATTCCTTCGAGCTTTTTAAGGATTCCATGACAGAAGAGATGGGAAAGAGGGTGATGAAGATACCCGGCAGGAAAAATGTTGTCGTAAAAGGTAAGCTTGGAGACGATGCCGGGATATTGGGGAGTTTTTACCTTGCAAAGAAAAATGGAAGAGTCTAAAGGAAGAATACTTGCGATTGATTACGGAGAGGTGAGAATTGGAGTGGCAGTTACCGATGAACTCCAGATACTGGTGTCACCCCTCGAGGTGATCAATACCAGAAAGGTAGATCCTGTGAAAAGGATATTCGAAATAGTTGAGGAGAAGGGTGTAACGGAAGTTGTTCTTGGGATGCCCTATCTCCTTTCAGGGAAAGAGGGAAGACTTGCCGGGCAGGTGAAAAAGTTTAAACAGGAACTGGAAAAAATTTTACCAGTGCCTGTTATTCTGTACGACGAGAGGTTTACATCGAAGATTGCGGAAAGGGAGCTGAGAGAAAGGGGAATAAAACCGTCGAGGAACAGAGAGAAGGTTGACCTGTTTTCGGCGGGAATTTTGCTGGAAGACTACCTTGAATACAGAAAGAGGAGGCGGTCCAGATGAGAAAGTTGACATTCTTCATTGTGTTTTCCTTTTTACTGACCACTTACCTGAGCTATAGTTTTTTCCTTGAGCCCGTTGAGGGCAAGGAAGAGGTTGATTTTATCGTAAAAAGGGGGGAGACTGCATATTCAGTGGCAGAGAGGTTAAAGGAGGCGGGGATCATCAGGTATCCAGAGGTCTTCAGAATCCTTGCAATTATCACGGGTAAGGATAAGAGAATCAAAAGCGGGAGATACACTCTCAGAAAGGGACTCTCTGAGCTCAGGGTACTCTGGGCGATGACGCGGGAAAATGCCGGTATACAGGAGGTTGTGGTTACCATACCAGAAGGTTATACGCTGAAGGACATTGCCCAGCTTCTTCACTACAAGCTTTTAATTGACGAGGATAGATTTCTAACACTTGCGGCGGATAAGGTATTTATCAGAAAACTTGCACTCAAGTATCCTTTGCTCGATCATCCACCCACGCTTGAGGGTTATCTTTTCCCCGATACCTACAAACTGTACTGGGGAATATCAGAGGAGGAGATAATTGATCTGATGGTAAAGAGGTTGTTTGAGCTCTGGACACCGGCCTTTACCGCCCGTGCCGAATCCCTTGGTATGACTGTTCACCAGATACTGACACTTGCGTCTATTGTAGAGAAAGAGGCGATGGTTGACTGGGAAAAACCACTGATTGCCGGAGTTTTTTACAACAGATTGAAGCGGGGTCAGCCCCTCGAGTCCTGCGCAACCGTGGAGTACCTGCTACCCGAGCACAAAACCATCCTGACCTATCAGGACCTTCAGATCGATTCCCCATACAATACATACAGGTATCCGGGCTTACCTCCGGGTCCCATCTGTTCCCCCGGTCTCGTTTCCATAAAAGCCGCACTTTATCCTGCCAGGACACAGTATCTATACTTTGTTGCCAGAGGTGACGGGACCCATTTCTTTGCAAAAACATGGAGACAGCATTTACTGAATAAGGCAAGGGCAAAAGTAATCTGGAGAAAGAAAGGGCTTTTGAACTAAAAATACCTTCCCTTTACAATAAAGCAAACCCGGAAGGAGGTAGCCGTGGAAAGGTATATTCATGTAGAAAAGTTTGATGGTTATGCTGTGTTGTACATGAACAGGATTGAAAGGCACAACGCTTTTGACCTCGAGATGCTGAAGATTTTTAGAAAGAGACTGGAAGAACTCAAAGATGATCGTGACATCCGTGTGCTCATGATAACAGGCGCGGGTGAAAAATCTTTCTCAACGGGAGTGGATCTTGCCATTCTAAACAGATTTGAAAGTACCGTTAAAGCCCGGGAATTCGCTCTGGAGCTCGAGAGGTTAATGGAGGACCTTTTTAACTTCC
>JALSOY010000018.1 GCA_026986235.1 Caldifarciminota bacterium | reverse complement strand
AGGGGTCTTTCATTTGAGTGCCTTACGCTACTCGGTTTCCATCCTGCTTTGTCGCCCCGGGGGATTTAAGATCCACAAAATCCCCCTGGTGAAGGGGGACTTTGGTCTCTCAAAATTCCCCTAAAGAAGGTGGGTCATCCTCTCTCAAAATCCCCCTGGAGAAGGTGGATCATCCTCTCCCAAAATCCCCTTTGGTGAAGGGGGTTTCTTCCTCGCAAAAGTCCCCCTTGGTGAAGGGGGTTTCTTCCTCCCAAAGTCTCCCTTGGAGAAGGGGGATACAGGGGGATTGAATTTTCAAGTGGTAGTCATCCCCCTTAGCCCCCCTTCTAAAGGAGGGGATCATGGTCTCCAAAGTC
Source organism: Caldifarciminota bacterium (assembly GCA_026986235.1). Lineage (GTDB taxonomy): Bacteria > Hydrothermota > Hydrothermia > B15-G9 > WFZT01 > WFZT01. The sequence continues at coordinate 4,881 of JALSOY010000018.1, read as the reverse complement.
CCCCTTGGTGAAAGGGGACTTTCGTGTCCAAATCCCCCTTGGAGAAATGGGATTATTCGAACACCCTCCACCAGATACTTGACACTGCATTTGACCAATTTTTAAAATTTTTCCATGCAGGAGGTTTTGATTCTATTTATAGTTTTACATCCCGTAATAAACGAAGTGATGGCCAACCCTCCAGGAAGGGAATCATCATCAGGAGATAAAAATGAATACATAGAAATTTTTAACCCCGATACTCAGGAGATTTCCATCCAGGGATACAGGTTATCTGATAGACACGAGCTGGATAGCATCGTACCGTTCCGGGATTCTTCGTTGTTAGAGCTCTATCCAGGTGTGGTAATCAACTCCACGACCATACCACCCGGAGGATATGCGCTTGTAATTGACAGGGAATATCTCGACTCCAGTGATGTGTGCCAGCCCTACAACTTTCCCGAAGGTACGGTCATTCTTACAACTCAGGATCAGGACATAGGGGATGGACTTGCCAACGACGATCCCGTTTATCTGATAAGCCAGGATTGGGACACTGTTGACACCTACGGGACACCGTCCAATCCCATGGATTCCATCCCGATTTCACCGCCCGATGGCTTTTCTGTGGAGAGGATAAATCCATTTCAGGGAGACGATGAGTCCAACTGGGGACTATCAAGAAGGTATTTTACTCCGGGTGAGAGAAACTCCCTGACCATTTACAGGGACCTCGGCATGGTACATATTGACTTTAGCGCACCTGAGATGGGTGAACCACTTTTTATAACGGGATGTGTGGTAAGTTATGGAATATTCCCGGTTGATTCTTTCCTCGTAGATTTCAACTCCTTCTGTTCTCTAAGAGAAACAATTGTTTCCCACCTGACAAGGGGTGACACAGCAGAGTTTTCTCTCACAACTGAACCTATAACAACATCCTATATAGTGGGTTCCATTTCTGTTTATATTGAAGGAGACGAGAATTCCAATAACGACACCCTTAGATTTTACACACCTGTCAGCGTTCATCCTGTGGTTATCAACGAGATCATGTATGACGATAATCCAGAATGGATAGAGATCTACAATTCTACAGACATGACGATAGATCTCGCCGGATTCGTATTAAAAGATGCCTCCTCCAGAAGGAGTACCCCCTTCTGGAACTTCCTTCTCCGGCCTGGTGACTATGCGGTTTTAACCGGAGACTCAGCCGCATTAAAACAGAGGTTTCCGGATGCCCGGAATGTACTGGAGGTTAACGGCTTTCCGGTTTTAAACAATAATTCAGACGATGTAATCCTCTACGACGGATCAGGCAACACGGTGGATTCCCTGAGATATTCATCTTCCTGGGGTGGAGGTAAGAGCAAATCACTCGAAAGAATTTCACCTTTTTTGAGTTCCATAGTAAAAGAAAACTGGGGTACCTGTCTGGAAGAAGATGGGGGTACTCCCGGTTACAAAAATTCCGTATCAAGCTTTCATACAGGTGGGGTTCTCATGCAGATCTCAGATAAGGTTTTTGATCCCGATAGGGAGAATCTCATTATCAAGCTGAAATCCGGGACTTACGGGAAAAAGATTTACCTTTACATATTTGACATCAGAGGAAGGATTGTAAAAAAACTCGTTGACGGAGATAAGGGAGTAACTCTTGTGAGGTGGAATGGGAGAAATTCCGCAGGTATGAAGGTGGAGAAGGGAATGTACATCGTTTTTTGCAAAAGTGGGGACTTCAAAGAGAAAAGGGTCGTAGTTGTTAAATGAAACCTCCCAGTCCCTATATCTGGAAATTGCAGGAATAACCCTTAAAATTACACATCATGAGGACGGGAATAGCGAATCTTCCCCTACACGGTGGCAGGGCGCCTGCGTGGCTTTTTAAGCGCATGAAGGTGCTGGCAGAGAAGATACTCGAGTTAATCGCCTTAGAATTTGGGCCCGAGGAAATAGTAAGGAGACTTTCCGATCCCTTCTGGTTTCAATCCCTGGGGAATGTCCTCGGCTTCGACTGGCATTCCTCTGGACTGACCACCACAACCACCGGTGCCATTAAGGAGGCACTCAAAAACATAGGGCCTGAAATAGGCGTTTTTATGGCGGGGGGTAAGGGGAAAACCTCTCTCAGGACGCCTGATGAGCTTCTCGCCATTGGTGAGAGAACGGGTCTGGATGTGAGATCTCTGATCTATGCGAGCAGGATGACGGCAAAGGTTGACTCAACTGCCATCCAGGACGGCTATCAGATTTATCATCATACGATAATTTTCACCAGATCCGGACTCTGGGCTGTCGTTCAGCAGGGAATGAACGAGAAAACCCGATATGCACGCAGGTATCACTGGATAAAAACGGAGAATTTCGTTGATTCCCCGCACACAGGTATTGTTACCCAGAGGAAATCGAAACTCGTGCTTGATACGGTTGCAGGAAAAGCGCGTTCTGCAAGGCAGATAATAACTGAGATTGCAAAGGAACATCCTGAAAAAAATCTTAAAGAGCTGAAAAAATTGAAGGAGTTGAATTTGCCCCGTAGACACGCTCTACTTGTTCAGGATATAAATCCTGACAGAATAAAAAAGATTCTCATAACCACATACGAGAGACAACCCCGTAATTTTGAAGAGTTACTGGGCATAAGGGGGCTCGGTCCGAAGAGCTTGAGGGCCCTTGCCCTTATTTCGGACATAATTTACGGCGCTCCACCGAGTTATTCGGATCCCGCAATATACTCTTATGCCCACGGAGGAAAAGACGGGATCCCGTATCCCGTTGATCGATCCGTCTATGACAGATCAATAGAAATCCTTGAAAGGGCCATAAAAGAGTCCAGTCTTGGCAGGAAAGAGAAGTTAGAGGCTTTGCGAAGACTCTCAAAGTTCATTTCCTGAAGCCGTATTTTCTTATGAGTTTATATACAGTGGGGCGGGAAATGTGCAGCTGTCTTGCAGTTTCTGAAATGTTGAAATTCGTCTTTTTTAGTGTTTCCTCCAGGATTTCCCTCTTTATGTCGTCAAAAGACTTTCTCTCCTGTTTGGTTTTACCGGAAAAAATGTAAGGGGGCAGATGTTCTTCGGTTAGCACCCTGGATTCGGCGATATTTACAGCCCTTTCAACGATATTCTCAAGTTCTCTGACATTGCCTGGAAAGTCGTACTGCATCAGGGGATTGAGGAAGGACCTATCTGCATCTTTGATACTTTTACCAAGAGAGGCGTTGTACTTGTTTATAAAGTGTGACACGAGGAGGGGAATATCGTCTTTTCTTTCCCTGAGAGGTGGAATTTCTATGTGTATGATGTTGAGCCTGTAATACAGGTCTTTCCTGAAATCTCCCCTGTTGACGAGATCAACGAGGTCGCGGTTCGAAGCGGTGATTATTCTGACATCAACCTTCAGTGATTTGGTGCCTCCCACTCTGGTTACGACTTTATCCTGAAGTGTTCTTAAAAGTTTTGCCTGGAGGGAGAGTGGAAGTTCTTCTATTTCGTCCAAAAAAAGAGTACCACCATCTGCAAGCTCAAACTTACCGGGTCTTCCCTTTTTTGATGCTCCTGTGAAGGCACCGGGCTCGTACCCGAAAAATTCGCTTTCTGCAAGGTCCCTTGGTATGGCACCACAGTTTATTGCAACAAATGGGCCGTTTGACCTGTCGCTCTCAAAGTGTATTGCCTGGGCAAACATCTCCTTACCTGTTCCCGTCTCTCCCGTGATCAATACAGATGAATTGGATCTTGCGGCGATCTTTGCTATTTTTATCGCCTCTTTCAGCCTGGGGTTTTCGCCTATGATGTCGTCAAATGTAAATTTTGCCTCTGCGCCAATGTAAGATGTCACGAAGTTTCTCACTCTGTTAATCTCACGGAAAAAGTCAACGACTCCGGAGAAATTTCCGTCTTTGTCCCTGACCACTACGGCGGTTTTTATAAAGTGAAGAAGCCCGCGGGAGGGGCTTTCGATGATGAATTCTTTATCAACATACCCCCTGTGAGTTTTGAATACATTCAGAATAACGGGGGTAAAATCCACTATGTCTGTAACATGTTTTCCAATTGCCTTTTCCCTGTCAATTTTAAGTATCCGCGTTCCGGCCTCGTTTATGTACAGGATCTTTCCGTTGGCATCAAGGCAGAGAACACCATCTTTTGAGGCCTCACTGATGATCTCAAGGTACTTCCGTGAGACCTCCACCTCCTCAAGGGCAATCCTGAGGTTGTTTTCATTCTCTATTGCCTTCGCCAGGGAGGAAACGATACCCACAGCGTAATCCGGGAAGTGCTCTCCTGTGGTGGAAATACCGATACTTCCGATGATTCTTCCCTTTAAACTCCTCAGGGGGGCAGCGGCACAGTACCACTTCTTCAACTGAGGAGATGTGTGCTCATCCCCCTTCAAAACCACAGGATGTCCGAGCTCCATCGACATATTTATCGCTGTCTTCCCCACATATTCCTCCCGCAGGATGAGCCCCTCCTCAAGGAAAGGGTCCCTCTTTTTCCCCATCAGGAGTAAAACAACGCGATCTACATCCGTGAAGGAAACGGTAAAGGGATTTTCTTCCACATCAAATTCAAGGAACAGGTTCTTTATAATTGCAATGAGATTCTGGTTGTCGGCTACTTTTTCTTCGAGTTTCTCTTTTGGAAGAAACACCTTTTTCAGTTCAGCCATGTAAAAAATTTTAACACATCCCTTAACAAACTTGAAGGACGGGCAAACATAACCAGACAGGTGATAAATCATGGTAAAGTCAATATAATAGTGGGATATGAAGTGCAGGATCTGCGGAAAGGAAGCCTTTGTAAAGTTGAGGTCTTACAACCTTGCCCTGTGTGAGGAACACTTTGTTGAATTCGTAAGAAGAAGGGTGGAAAAGGCTATAAAAAAGTTCAA
>JALSOY010000017.1 GCA_026986235.1 Caldifarciminota bacterium | reverse complement strand
TTTCACATATTTGCCTATCCGCCTGATGAGTTGTATCTTGACCGGTATTTTGTTTCTGACTCCCTTCGTGATGGCTACACCGTGAAGATTGTTTATCAACCCCGTCTCGAAAAGGATGTCCACCTCAATAAAATGCTGCTTGAGGCATTTCTTGATGCAGAGCTCGAGGAATTGCCGGAGGAGACCAGGAAAGAGGTTGAAGACAGGATTGGTAAAAGACTCAGCGCCATCAGGGTATTCCTTGAGAATCCAAAGAGAATTGACAGGGTGGCAAGAGATATTGCTGAGCATTTCAGGGAAAATCTTGATGGTAAGTTCAAGGGCATGGTGGTCGCCGCCAGCCGAAGGGCATGCGTGAGGTTCAAGAAGGCGCTCGATAAATACCTCCCCTCTGAATATTCAGAAATTGTCATGACCTACATGAACGATGATGAGAAGGAAATTGACGATTACAGGCGTGAACTAATGAACCGATTCCCCAGAATGAGCATAGATGCCATCAGGGATAAAATTGTTGAGAAATTCAAAGAGGAGGAATTGCCGAAGATTTTAATTGTCACGGATATGCTCCTTACAGGCTTTGATGCCCCTATCCTTCAGACCATGTATCTTGTTAAACCTCTTAAAGGTCATCGCCTGCTTCAGGCAATTGCGAGGGTAAATAGGCCATTTGGCGATTTCAAAGAGGCAGGAGTTATCATTGATTATGTTGGGGTTCTCAAACACCTCAAGCGGGCTTTTGAGATGTATAACGAAAATGACCTCAGGGATGTCCTCTTTGAGTATGACAAACTCATATCAGAATTTGAAATTCTGATCAACGAGCTTCTTGAAATTTTTGAAGGCATCCCAAGAAATTACGAACGAGAAACCCTCCTTAAAGCCTTTGAGAGGATTATGGAGGATGAAGATAGGGAGGAATTTTTTAAAGAAAAATACTGGACTTTGCGGAAGGTTTTTGAGCTTCTCGGCCCGGATGAGGTAAAACTTGAAAAATTCGAGGATTACAGGTGGCTTTCTGCGGTGTATGTTTACTATGTCAGAATGTCTGTTCAGAGTGAAGATAAGCCAGCTGTGAAAAAGTATTTTGAGAAAACCCTGAAATATGTTCACCGTTCAACAGAGGTGAAGGAAATTGACGATACACTTCTGCCATTTTCATTTGACGAAAATTATTTGAGAGAAATTGAGGAAAAGGGTGCAAGTGAGGAAGAAAAGGCAGCAAACATCCTTTTTGCACTGAACAGGATGATTCTCGTTGAAAAGAATGCAGACCCTATTTTTGAGACCATAACCGAGAGGGTGGAAAGGCTCGTTGAGGCATGGCGAAAGAGGACGAAGGAGTATCGGGAGATTTACAAAGAGGGAACTGATATTATGCGGACGATTCACCGAATGCAGAAAAGACAGAGAGAACTCGATTTTTCGGATGCGGAGTATAGTGTGCTTATGGAACTTGAAAGGCGGTTCGGGTCACAGAGAAACTGGCCTGATGAAGTGAGGAAACTCTTTGACCGATTCAGGCCTTACATGCTTGATGGGTGGATAACTCAGGGGGCGTTGCGGAAGTCAGTGGAGCGTGAACTTAGAAGGTTTGTGAGAAAGCTAAGAAAAGAGTATGGCCTTTCCATGGAGGAGATGGACCTTCTTTATACCAGCCTGTGGGAACGGGTGAAATATTACGGGGTGATGAGAGGAGTGTAATGATGGTACAGAGGGTAAAAAGAGGCAATTTCAAAGGGATACCATACACGGTGATTCACAGACCGGTGAAGTATGCAAGGCTTGAGTTTTTAACTGGGGAGTTGAGGATAATTCTGCCTTATGGAATGGGTGTCAGGGAAATCCTCACGAGGAAGGAGAGGTGGATCAGAAAGAAGTATCAGATGATTCAAAACTCTCTCGTTGAGGCGGAAAATCTGCCCATTGAAAACCGTTCGCACAGGGAGCTGAAAGAGCTGGTAATCCAGTACATTCAGGAGGCGGAGCGGTCTCTGGGAGTGAAGGTCAGGAAGGTTCAGATCCGTAAAATGCGCACCAAATGGGGGAGTTGTTCAAGCAGGGGGACGGTGACCATAAATTCCCTTGCAAAGTATCTGCCTGATAGGGTTTTGAGGTATCTCGTATTTCACGAGGTCAATCATTTAAAGTTCTGGCGGCATGACCGCTTTTTCTGGAATAGTCTTAAGAGGTTTTTTGAAAATGTCGAAAAGATGGAGGATGTCCTGTTCTCCTACTGGTTTCGGATTAGAGGTAAAAGTTTCTAAAAAGCAGGATGGATTTTCTAATCGACACCATAAAGCACGATGACCATAATTCCTGTGACATTGAAGGATGGGTACCATGTGGGGAAATCAGTCCTAACCTCAGTGAGCACATGTGGAAATTTGGTAACCATGAGCTTATATTAAAGCCCTTATGAAGAGGTACATTCTCAAACACCATGGTGTATGGGTGATATCCAATGTCTCTTTCCTCCTGGGCTATCTGTATTCCAGAAACTTCAGCCTGAACCTTTTAATTACATGGGCGGGTTTCATGCTGATCCTCAACTCAAAACAGTCTCTATTTATAAAAAAGTATCTTCCCTTTCTCATACAGTCACTTGCTGGATGGTTTCTTCTTGGCGTTTCCGTTAGAAACACCACCATCGTGGCCGCAACTATCGTTATAGCCATTCCCTATGTGGTTTATTTCCTCATCTGGGGAGATAGATTTGTTTATAGCGTCATCACAGGATTTGCCTTTCTCGTATTGCCCGTTTACATCGTTAGTGGCTCTTTTCTCTACTATCTCGTCATACTGTTTTACTTTTTGAATGCAGTCTTCAAAATACGGTACATGGTAACAGGTGAGAAAAATCTTCGTAAATTGGGGATCCTGTTCCTTTTCGCAGGTCTCTTTATCGTGGTTTCTATAGGACTTTCTCCTCTCCCATACCTTCCACTTCTTGACAACCTTTACTTTTACGCAAAACCTTACAGGGTGAAGCTCACAACGGCTGGATGGACAGAGACCCTGAAGAGTCTCATCTTCGTTTCTCTTCTCTTTCTGGTATGGCGACCCTGAGATTCCTGGAAAAACTTTACTTTGGGGAAAATAGATTTGCCATCGTATTTCCGAACACATTTGAACTCGGCTCAGCCAATTTAGCACCTCACATTTTGTTCAGGCAGTTAAACAAGTGGGGTCTTGCCGATATCTTTTTCCTTGACTCAAACGGCGGGATCAGAACGGGTTTGCCTCTCAACGAGTTTGATGTAATTTTCTTTACACTCCCTTACGAGATAGACTTTGCCAACCTGATCAGGATCCTTGAAAAGTACAATATCCCGGTCTTTAGAGAGCAGAGGACAGAACGACATCCTCTCGTCGTTGCCGGAGGGATAGCGGTTACATCCAATCCATTTCCACTCTTTCCCTTTGTTGACCTTTTCCTCCTTGGAGAGTCAGAGGTCAGCCTCACAGGATTTTTAAAGGTTTACAGTGGCAGTAAAAGAGAGATTCTCGAGAGGGCAGCCACCCTCGAATACGCTTTAATACCGGGGAAAAAAGAGAATGGAAGAAGGGCCTTTACCCAGGAATTGGGGGAGTTCTTAAGCTATTCTTCTTTCATTACCCGATCAGTATTCGGAGAGACATTCCTTGCAGAAATTGTTAGAGGTTGTCCCTGGAAATGCCGGTTTTGCCTTTTATCCTACATAACACTTCCACCAAGGTCAGTTCCCGTTGATGAAATATTCAGGGTTTTAGAAAAACACATCAGAAGAGGCAGTAGGGTGGGCCTTGTGGGTTCAGCTCTCGGAGACCATCCGGACTTTCCCGTAATTCTCAGATTTCTTAAATCCAGAGAAGCTGTGGTATCTGTCTCCTCCTTGAGGATTGAGACTGTAACAGGGGAGATTCTGGAGCTTTTGAAGAAAACGGGTATGAAGACCCTTACAGTGGCACCAGAGGCAGGAACGGAGAGGCTTAGGTGGCGTATCAACAAGCCCATAAAAGACGAGCATATTGAGAAGATGGCAAAACTTGCCCGGGATGCAGGAATTATGAAGATAAAGGTGTATTTTATGGCAGGTTTACCCGGTGAGATGGATGAAGACATCGAAGGAATCGGTAAAACGGTTAAGTTCATCAGGGATAATTTCAGGGGACCTGTCTCGGTGACGGTGTCACCCTTTGTGCCCAAACCCCATACACCTTTCGGTAATTTACCCCTCTGGCGGGAAGGAGATCTGAAAAAGAGGTTAAGAAAACTCAGGGTGGATCCCCATGTTAAACTGAGCGTTGGTAGTCCAAGGCTTGCTATGGTGCAGGCCATTCTTTCGAGAGGAGATGAGAGGGTGGGTGAGGCACTATATTCTGGTCTTAAAAAAGGTATGGGTCTTATTTCGTCTATGAAAAAGATGGGCATTGATCCGGACATGTATCTCTTCGACAAAGAGTACTTCTCCGAAGCCCCTTACAACAGAATAAATACGGGTGTCTCAAGATGGTTTTTGAATTTCGAGGAGTCAAGATCCAGGGAGGGTAAGATTCTCGGGCCATGCAGGCCTGAGGTATGCAGTCTCTGCGGCGTTTGCAAGTCACATACTGTAGGGTCATAGTAAAAATTTACTATTCCATACCGTCCAGATTTACTATTAAAGGTCACCTCAATTAATCATTGACAGTAAAAGGGACAAGACTTGTAATTTAACAAAAATGGAGGAAAGGTATGAAGTCCAAGTTTATAATGTCACTGCTATGGAGCGTCATCCTGGTTGGCAGTTTCACTGCCATCCATGCGCAGGGAACAGCAAAGGATGAGCATCCGGAGTTGTCTCCGGAGGAAAAGCTCATGACATGCCGTGACTGCCACAGAGAGGCCACACCCGACATTTACAAGGAATGGTTCAATTCAAGACATGGCATAGACAATGTTAGATGCTTTCAGTGTCACGGTACCTTTGATGACTTTCACAAAACCCCTCCAATTACCAAGTGTGCAGCCTGTCACACGAAAGAGGTCAAAAATCTCCATATTCCCGAGGACTCTCCTGCCAAGACCTGCTGGGCTTGCCATCCGGTCCACAAATTTAGAGTTCATGGTGGCAAATAAGGAGGTGTTTTCATGGCAATAACGAGGAGAGAATTTATAAAAACGACAGCTGCCCTGACGGCAGCCTCCATGGTGGGGCTAAAGCTCCCCGGAGATCTCGAGGCACAGGGTACGCCGGAGGTTGACAAATGGGTCAGGGGG
>JALSOY010000016.1 GCA_026986235.1 Caldifarciminota bacterium | reverse complement strand
TGGCAAATTCACAGATTCGGCAATGGTTTTAAAATAATCCACGATCTGATCTTCACTTAGTGGAAAATAGGTGTCGAGAATGGCAAGGATGCCATCAACCCCCATTTCCTCAAATTCCTTCGCCTGTTTTGCTGCCTCAATAGATGATGCATGTGAGACCCCGGCGATGACTGGAACCCATCCACCGGCGGCCTCGACCGCTGTCCTTACAATTTCCTTCCTCTGTCCCCAGTTGAGATAAGCAAACTCTCCCGTACTTCCTAACACGGTTATACCATGCACACCTGATTCTATCAGATGATCTATTAGATTTTTAAAAACTTCTACATTTACGCTACCATCCTCATTGATGGGGGATACGAGATATGGGAAAATTCCCTCAAATTCACTCATAACTCACCTCACTTTTTTGTAAAATATAAACTCAGTAATTCCCTCTACCACATAGTCTTCAATTTCCCCCACCTTTTTGTATCCGAGGTGGGAATAGAATTTTTGAGCTTTTTCATTAAAGTCAGAAACGAGGAGGAAAATAGATTCAGGGGAGAACAGGTTTTCCACAAATTTCATTAGCTTTTGTCCTACTCCTTTTCCCCTGAAATTTTTCCCTACCCCAATCAGTTCTATGTATCCACTTCTGTCGAATGCACCATCAGGCACGTACCAGATGAAGCCGACTATTTCGTTTTCTATTTCAGCAATATAGATATCCGCTCCTCTTTGTAGCCCCTTTTCAAATCTTACCCTTGCTTTCTTGAAGTTGAGACCATACTTTTGCCACAGCTCTGTTTCTGCAACTATTCTGGCAACAGAATCAATGTCACTTTTTTCCAGTTTTCTGATTCTCATTGTCATGAATTATAAATGTGGATTCAGGAAGATGTCATCATTCAAATAATCTCAGTGCCTCTGGACGGCGTGATATTAGCCAATTTCGCTTGTTGATAACACTTTGAGTAGTTTTTATAATTGTATTTTGGGAAAGTTTGTTATTTCAAAAAATTCAGAAAGGAGAGTTTTATTATGATCATTGGAGTTCCAAAGGAGATAAAAAAAGAGGAATATAGAGTTGCAATGACCCCCTCAGGAGTTTACTCCCTCACCCAGGCGGGTCATAAAGTCATAATAGAGACTCAAGCCGGGCTTGGTAGCGGAATTACTGATGAAGACTATATTTCAGCAGGTGCTGAAATTGTCCCCACCTCTGATGAGGTATTTGAAAAAGCAGATATGATCGTTAAGGTGAAAGAACCTCAGGAAGTTGAGATACCGAAGCTCCGCGAAGGCCAGGTCCTCTTCACCTACCTGCACCTTGCCGCAGATAAAAATCTGACAGAAAAATTACTTGCAAGAAAAATCGTCGGTATTGCATACGAAACAGTTGAGCTTGATGACGGTTCACTACCCCTTTTGATTCCCATGAGTGAGGTGGCCGGAAGAATGGCGCCCCAGGAGGGTGCCAAGTATCTTGAAAAACCACAGAAAGGGCTTGGAATCCTTCTCGGAGGTATCCCCGGTGTTCCTCCGGCTAATGTTGTTATCATTGGTGGCGGTACTGTTGGAACCAACGCCGCTTTTATCGCTGCAGGTATGGGTGCAGATGTGACTGTCCTCGACCTCAATCCAGTGAGACTCCGCTATCTTGCTGAAATTATGCCACCGAATGTTAAGACCCTGATTTCAACACCATACAACGTGAAAGAGGCCCTAAAAAAAGCTGATCTTGTAATTGGTGCAGTCCTTGTCCATGGGAGAAAGGCACCCAGGATCATCACACGTGAAATGTTAAAAGACATGAAAGACGGTGCTGTGATCGTCGATGTTGCCATTGACCAGGGTGGAATAGCTGAGACATCTAAACCCACAACCCACAGTGAGCCCATTTACATTGAAGAAGGTGTTGTTCACTACTGCGTTGCCAACATGCCGGGAGCTGTTCCCAGAACATCTACCTATGGTTTGACCAACTCCACCCTGCCCTATGTCCTGGAGCTTGCCAACAAGGGGTGGAAACAGGCTGTAAAGGAAAACAAAGCCCTATGGAAGGGGGTCAATGTATTCAAAGGCCATCTTGTCTATAAGGGGATTGCCGAAGACTTCAACATGCCATACACTCCCCTTGAGGAGGTAATAGATCAATGAAACAGCCCGTCATAGTAAGTGCAGTGAGGACCCCGATAGGGAAAATCCTCGGGACATTAAAAGATTTTGAGGCTCCAGAGCTTGGAGCAATTGTTATAAGGGAGGCGGTGAAGCGCGCAGGGATTAAGCCTGAACTGGTTGAAGAAGTCATCATGGGGAATGTGCTTCAGGGGGGAATTGGACAGGCTCCTGCCAGGCAGGCGGCCATAAAAGCTGGACTTCCAGCAAATATCCCCGCCTTCACCATCAATAAAGTCTGTGGCTCCGGACTCAAGGCAGTCATGCTTGCAGCTCAGGCAATCAAGGCGGAAGACCTTGAAGTAATCGTCGCTGGCGGCATGGAGTCCATGACCAACGCCCCATTTGCCGTCAAAGACATGAGAAAAGGCAGAAAATTTGGAAACACCACATTCCTGGACCTCATGGTATGGGATGGACTCTGGGACCCCTACCACAATGTTCACATGGGTAACTTTGCTGAATACACTGCGAGAAAATCCGGTATCACCCGTGAAGAGCAGGATAAATTTGCCTATGAAAGCCACATGAAGGCTATAAAAGCCATAGACGAAGGGAAGTTCAAGGCAGAAATCATACCTGTTGAGATTCCACAGAAAAAGGGTGAGCCCATAATTTTTGATACTGACGAGGGCCCGAGACGCGATACTTCACTTGAGAAACTTGCAAGATTAAAACCTGCATTTGAAAAGGATGGAACAGTGACGGCCGGGAACGCGCCAGGGCTCAACGACGGTGCGTCTGCCGTTGTCGTTATGTCTGAAGATAAGGCAAAAGAGCTTGGAATCGAGCCACTTGCCTACATCCGTGCCTACGCCTCCGCCGCCGTTGATCCTCAGGATGTTTTTTATGCCCCCATTTATGCCATAAGAAAGGTGATGGATAAGCTCGGCGTGGATATTGATTACTTTGATCTTATTGAAATAAACGAGGCATTCTCTGCTCAGGTACTCGCAGATGGAAAAGAGCTTGGCTGGGATTGGTCAAAGGTTAATGTTCATGGTGGAGCGGTGGCTCTTGGTCACCCTATTGGTGCGTCAGGAGCCAGGGTTTTGACCACCCTGATTTATGCAATGAAAGATAGAGGTGCAAAAACGGGACTCGCCGCTCTCTGCATTGGTGGCGGAAAAGCTGTTGCAATGGCAATTGAAATGTAAGGAGGTGAGTTACGATGAAGATTCTCGTACTGCTTAAAAAAGTACCGGATACAGGGCTGACCCTTCAGGTCAAGCCCGATGGTAGTGATATTGTCAGGGATAACATCACTTATGTGATAAATCCGTACGACGAATTTGCCATCGAAGAAGCTCTGAGGATAAAGGAGAAACTGGGTGATGTGGAGACAGTGGCAATTTCCGTAGGAGATGAGGGAGCAAAGGAGCAGATTAGGACCGCACTCGCAATGGGAATTGACAGAGGAATCCTCGTTAAGGTTGATGGCTTCTGGGACCTCGATGGGTACACGACCGCCATGATGCTCAAGGATATTATCGAAAAAGAGGGCTTTGACCTCATCCTCACCGGGAAAATGGCGGTTGACGATTACAACTCCCAGGTTCCGTCCTACATCGCTGAATTTTTCAACATTCCGCAGGCTTCATACATCGTAAAACTGGAGCTTGAAGGTAACACAGCAAAGGTTGAGCGTGAGCTTGAAACAGGGATGGAGGAGTGGGAACTTCCGCTCCCCGCAATTCTTACCTGCGAGAAAGGATTGAACGAACCGAGATATCCATCTCTCCGTGGCATCATGCAGGCAAAGAAAAAGCCCATAGATGTGGTTGAACCTTCGGTTTCACCTGCCGGCACATTCAAAAAGGTGAAGCTTGCACCACCACCTGAGAAGGCACCTGGTAAGATCATTGACAAGGAATTCCCCGAGAGTGTGAAGGAACTCGTAAGACTCTTGAGAGAAGAAGCCAAGGTACTCTAAAGGAGGTAGAAGGAAATGGCAAACATCCTGGTCTATATTGAAACGAAAAAGGGTGAAGTTAGGGAGTTTTCTCTTGAGGCCTTAAATACGGCGAGAAAGGTCGCCGATGCTTCAGGTGGTAAGGTTTATGCCCTTCTGATCGGCAAAACAGATGGTTTTGACGAAACTCTTGCCCACTACGGAGCTGATGTAGTGCTCAAGGTTACCGATGACAAACTCGAGAATTATCTGACAGTGCCGTATGCAAAAGCTGTCAGAGCCGCAATGGACAAGGCAGAGGCGAAGGTTTTTCTCCTTTCAGCCACAAGTCTCGGGAAAGATCTGGCCCCGAGAGTGGCAGCCAAGTTTGGTGTACCAATGGTCTCTGACATCACGGGTCTTGAGTACAGGGACGGAAAGTTTGAAGTTGTGAAACCTCTTTATGCTGGAAAGGTTTACGGTACTTTCGAACTTTCTGCAGAGCCTGCAATTATCTCCTTAAGACCCAAGATTTTTGAGAAAGGAGAACCTGATACATCAAGGAGTACCTCATCAGAGGAGCTCAGCGTTGACCTCACAGATGATGATTTCAGGGCAAAAGTGCTCCAGGTCAAGGAAAAGGAAACAGGTGAAATCGATGTCACCGAGGCAGACATCATCGTTTCAGGCGGAAGGGGCGTCAAGGGACCCGAGGGCTTTGAGCTTCTCCGTCAGCTCATCGATGTTCTGAACAAGGCTGGAGTTGGGAAGGTTGCACTCGGTGCATCCCGTGTGGCAGTTGACAGTGGCTGGATTGACCACTCACATCAGGTCGGACAGACGGGTAAAGTGGTTGCTCCCAAACTCTACATGGCATTTGGAATTTCAGGTGCCATACAGCATCTTGCAGGGATGAGGACATCGAAGGTGATAGTTGCGGTAAACAAGGACCCGGAGGCGCCGATTTTCAAGGTGGCAGACTACGGAATAGTGGACGACCTGTTCAAGGTGGTACCCGAGCTGATAAAGGAGCTGAAGGAAGTTTACAAGGTTGATTAAGAGCAGTGAGGAGCCCCCTTCGGGGCTGACATTACCCATGTTTTCGAGTGAATTGTAATTTTATAAACACAGAGAGAATATGTATTCCAATAAAAATTTAATCTTCTTGTATTCATCAGCGACAAACCCTCTCTTTTTGTAAGGTAGAA
>JALSOY010000015.1 GCA_026986235.1 Caldifarciminota bacterium | reverse complement strand
CACCACCAGGACAAAAACCCAGAACCTCCACTTCCTGAAAAAGGCAAAACTTCCACGATTGAGGTAAAGACCTGTCGCAAGATACAGGAAAGAAACGAGGTAGAAAAAGGTTCCCTCAAGCACATTCAAAAGCACGGGTATGGAAACAAAAACCGGCCATACGAGCTTTTTCAAAACTTCACCTCCTCTTTAAGCTTTTTTGAAATCCTGTAAACAACGAAACCCTCCAGAGCACCGATGAGAAAAAGGAACACGAGATAGCCTGCGAACACATAGAGCGCCTTCGACTCGGGCAGGCCCACAAGATGGGTTAGCTTCTTTACGAGCTCCAGATAGAAGTAATAAATCCTCCTTGAAAAGAGTAAACCCTGAATAAGGAGCCTGTGGAGTGGAGACCACATGACGATAAACCCTCCTGTGAGAACATAACCCAGAGGAGTTGATTTTGTAAGGGTCAGAATTACCTCTGCCATAACAGACTCGATCAGAATGGCAAGGAACGGGGAAAGAACAAACCCACCTGGTGAAAAAATCTTCATAATGGCAACGATCACTCCAATCTTCAGGGTGGATCCCCTCACGGGGACGAATGTTCTTGCAGTAAGTATTATGGGTACTGCAACAAGTGTCATGAAAATACCTTTAAAAGGCAGGTTCAGGGCATGGACAACAGCCCCCCCAAACATCTCCCAGACACCCCAGATAAGTGCAAATACTATGATGTATGCCCTTTCTCTACTCCTGTGCAATCAATCTTCCTCCCTCTAACTTCAGAATCCTGTCCGAAACCCTTCTCAAAAACTCTCTGTCATGTGAGAAAAGGACGACTGACCTGCCCTCTTCTTTTAAAGAAGCCAGAAATTCTGCGAATTTTTCAAGACTGTGGTAATCCAGCCCACCTGTTGGCTCGTCATACACCATAATCTCGAATCTTGAATTGGACGCAATGGCAAACCTCATGAGCACCCCTCTGGAAAGCCTCAGGATACTGAAATCCTCAGGTAAATTCAGGTTAAGCTTCTCCAGCCTTTCCCTGATACCGGGATCAAACCTTAATTCATCCTTCACTTTAAGACCGAAAACCTGTGAGTAAGGGTCCTGAAACACAAGGCCCACCCTGTTACCGGCAAGTGGTTTTTTCACAGGTTTATTTCTGTAATAAATTTCCCCCTTCTGCGGCTTCAGAAATCCCGCAATCAACTTCGCCAGCGTGGTCTTACCTGCACCGTTTTTTCCGTAAATCCCGGCTATAGAACCCGGATACAACTCAAGGTTGAGATCCTGCAGTACACGCACATTTCTGTAAGAAAAATGGATACCGTGGAGAGTGAGAACAGGAGGAACACCGTCAAGTCGTGATCGTGGAACGAGAAATCCGTAAGGGGAAACCCTTATACCAAACTTTCTCAGGTCTCCCGCTGCCCGGACGAGTTTCTTTTCGTAAATCACAAATTTTTCAGAATCCCTGAAGTGGTAAAGGTGGGATGATATTAACAAAAACCTGTGATCTTCCGATAGAATTTCCTTAAATGTGTTTATCCCCTCCGGATCGAGGTTTGAAAAAGGCTCATCCAGTATCACAACAGGTGTGTTTTTCTGAAGTTGCTTCACGATCAGGACCTTCTGCTTCTCTCCTGCCGAAAGCTCTCTTATCAACCTGCCCTTTAATCTGACAATTCCATGTTTTTCTGCGAGAGGGTGACTGAGATCCACCTCATCCTCCACCCTTTCACCAAGGAGCTGGAGCTCATAGTTTTGCATGACAGTGGAAACAAACCGGGCAATCTCTTCAGGTGGGGTTTCCCAGGGGTCCCTGCCTTTAACGAATAACCTGCCACTTCGAACACCGGGATAAATGTGTGGAATTACACCGTTTATGAGCTCAATCAGCGTAGTCTTTCCACTGCCTGAGACCCCTGCAACTTCCACTATACCGGGATGGCTGAAATCCAGATTTATGTCTTCCAGCAGGGGGGACCGACTCTCCTCATATTTAAATGTCAGATTTGAAATATTTATCATCTCCTTTCCAAGCACGGGAGGCGAAGCCGTTTCCAGCTCCACCCTATCGGCCTGCCACCATAGCTCTCGCCTTAGGTGAACAGGCTCGGAGCTTAAACCCATTTTTAATCAAAACCTGAATATTGTCAATAGTAAATCAGGGTGATTTCTGGAGAGACGAAGCCCCCCTCGATAGAAGGAGGATGCCTACCGCTTAAAATTAGATGTAGGCCAGGTTGATTGAAAAACGACTTTTAAACAGCCCCTTTGACAAATATCACGAAATTAGTTATAATTAAATCAGTATTCTATGCATCTAAATACAAAGTTGCAGAGGTGAGATCATGAGAGAAGTTTACCTTGATTACAATGCAACGACTCCGGTGGATCCGGAAGTCGTAAAGGCAATGTTACCATACCTCGAGGAATATTTTCACAACCCCTCATCCCTTTACTCGGGGTCTTCGAAGGTCAGAGCTGACCTTGAAACTTCGAGAAAGAAAGTTGCAGAGCTCATAAATGCCGATCCAGAAGAGATCGTCTTTACATCTGGTGGAAGTGAGGCAGACAACCTGGCTATCAAAGGCGTCGCATTCCAGCTCTCTGGTAAACACATAATCACATCTTCCATAGAACATCACGCGGTACTTCACGCCTGTAAATTTCTGGAAAAACTGGGGTATGAAATTACATACCTTCCCGTTGACAGGCATGGTGTGGTTGACCCCGACGACCTTAAAAAGGCGATCAGAGAAGACACCATCCTCGTTTCTATCATGCTCGCAAACAACGAAATAGGGACGATAGAACCCGTTAAAGAACTTTCTAAAGTTGCCCATGAGCACGGAGTACTTTTCCACACTGATGCCGTACAGGCCGTCGGGAAAATCCCCGTGGATGTTAAAGATCTCGATGTTGACCTACTTTCCATGTCGGCGCACAAGTTCTATGGCCCCAAAGGTGTTGGTGCCCTCTACATAAGAAAAGGTGTAAAACTCTCACCTCTTATCCACGGAGGATCTCAGGAAAGGAACAGGCGTGCAGGAACCGAAAATGTTGCAGGTATCGTTGGAATGGGTAAGGCTGCCGAGATCGCGCAAAAAGACATGTACGAAGAGGAAAGAAAGGTAAAACCGTTAAGAGATAGACTACAAAGTGAGCTAATTGCAAGGATCCCTGAAATAATCGTGAATGGTCACCCTGAAAACAGGTTGTACAACACTCTGAACATCTGCGTTAAGTACATTGAGGGTGAAAGTATGCTCGCCCTGCTTGACTCTTACGGTATAAGTGCCTCTTCTGGATCAGCCTGTACATCCTCATCCCTTGAGCCCTCCCATGTGCTCCTTGCCATTGGAATACCCCACGAAATCGCTCATGGTAGCCTGAGATTCAGCCTCGGCAGGTACAACTCTTCCCGGGATGTGGAAACCGTTCTTGAGGTTCTACCCGTCGTGGTAGAAAAACTCAGGAAGCTGTCACCTTACTGGAGTTAAAAAAATGGATGTTCTTTTAAAAATCTTCGAAGAGAGTGTTAACCTTTTTGTCAGAATGGCACCATACCTGCTGATCGGTTTCACAGTCTCAGGGATTCTCCACATGTTTGTTGACACGGAATTCGTAACGAGGAATCTCAGAGGAGGTAAAATGTCCGTCCTTAAGGCAGTAATTCTTGGAGTCCCTCTGCCAGTCTGTTCCTGCGGTGTTATTCCCATCGCCGCCTCCCTGAAAAGGCAGGGAGCAGGTAAGGCTTCAACCCTGGCATTCCTGTACTCTACTCCTGTCACGGGGATTGATGCTATACTTGCAACCTATGCCCTCCTTGGAACTGCATTTGCCATATTCAGACCACTTGCCGCCTTTGCAGGGGGTATCTTTCTGGGCCTCCTTGCACTCAGCTTAACTCGAGAAAAAAACATTCAAAAACCCGTAACCGGATCTTCTTCTAAAAAATCTCTAAAAGATGCGCTACATTACAGCTTTGTTTATCTCCCGGGGGAGATAGGAAGGTGGATACTTGTGGGGGTTCTACTCGGTGGAATAGCAGGTGTGGTTATCCCATCTGAAATCGGTAGATACCTGTCAAATCCTTATTTTGCATATCCGGCAGTTCTCCTGGTATCCATACCCGTATATGTCTGTGCAACAGGCTCCATACCGGTGGCTGCTGCTTTGATCGCAAAAGGCCTTACACCCGGTGCCGCCCTTTCTTTTCTCATCGCAGGTCCTGCTACGAATACCGTTACCATAACCTTCGTCCTGAAGGATCTGGGTAAAAAGTTCGCCGTCCTATACCTCGCAGGTATTACCTTCACATCTGTAGCGTCCGGACTCTTGTTCGACAGAATGTTTCATGGAATAAATGTTTCTCTATACTCTTCCGTTACAGCTGGAAGCCAGGGTTCTCTTAATATCGCATCAGCCCTGATTCTGGCTGCAATTATTGCCCTCTCAATTTTTAAACCCCATAAGGAAAAGGAGGAAGATATGAAGTTAATTTTAAAAGTACCCGGTATGAGCTGTGAAGGGTGTGTCTTATCAATAAAAAGTCGTCTTCAACATCTGGATGAGGTAAGAAAAGTCAGTGTGGATTTAAAGGCCCACGAGGTTCGGGTTGATACCGACCTCCCGGCTGAAGTGATTGAGAAAGCAATCAATGACGCCGGTTACGAAGTTAAAGAAGTGACTGAGGTGAAGGATGTACAGTGAAAAAGTTTTAAAGGAATTTATGAACCCCAAAAACATGGGGAAGCTCGAAAGGGCAGACGGAATTGGAAAGGTGGGAAATCCCGTGTGTGGAGATGTAATGTGGATTTACATCAGGGTCGAAGACGATGTCATCGTGGATGTGAAGTTTCAGACCTTCGGATGTGTGGCAGCCATAGCAACATCATCGAAAGTAACAGAACTCGTAAAAGGAAAGAGAATAGATGAGGCACTGAAAATAACCAACAGGACAGTCGCCGAGGCACTGGATGGTCTCCCTCCCGTTAAAATGCATTGTTCCCTGCTTGCCGAGCAGGGTATTAAGGCAGCGATAGAGGACTACAAAAAAAAGCTGAAGCAGAGAGAAGGTGCTAAAGTAGAGGATATCGAATTTAAGGGGTGAGAATCCCCCTCGCAGGAAGATGAAATTAAAGGGGGATGCCTCTCACTTAAAAAAAGTGAAGACTTTGACAACACCAAAAAGGGACTTGTATAATTAACCTGATGGTGTGTTTTTTGACCTTCCTTCAATCGAAAATCCCACACAAAAAGGAGGAATTATGGCAAAATTAAAGGAGG
>JALSOY010000014.1 GCA_026986235.1 Caldifarciminota bacterium | reverse complement strand
TATGCGGCGGGTGATATAACGGGTTCTCAGGCCCAGATCATAGTCGCCGCAGGGCAGGGAGCTGTGGCAGCCCTTTCTGCCTATGAAGATTTGAGGTTAAAGTAAAGGCCGTGAAAACCCTGTTCCCTTCTAAAAACTTTTAGAATTGTGGGGGTTTTGACTGAGTAAAAAAAGGGGGCCGCATCTTCGATGCGGCCCCCTTTTTTTTCAATCTTCCTGAACTACCGTCCTCTTTGGGGCCTTTTTTACTCCCGGCCTCGGATGAGCCGGTATAACCCCTGCTCCCTTCCTCTTTTTCTTCAGTCCAAGTCTGTACTTCAAAATCAGACCCTTGAGCAACTGTATAGCCTTGGCTGGATCCACACCTTTTGGACAAACCTCAGAACATGCGCCCGCGTAGTGACATCTCCAGCATCCATGGGGATCATCTACAACCATAACCCTTTCCTCGAATCCTTCGTCTCTTGTATCAACTGAATACCTGTAGGCCTGAGCCAATGCCTGAGGACCGAGGTACTCAGGGTCAGAAGCCGCTGTAGGACAGGCAGCATAGCAGAGACTACACTTTATACAAAATGAAAACTGAGAATAATACTCGTGCTCTTCTGGTGTCTGATAATATTCTCCAATGGGATTTTCCTGTTCTTTAACATCCTGCCGTATAAGATAGGGCTTCACCTTCCTATGCTTCTCAAAAAACGGTGTAGAATCTGGAACAAGGTCTCTTATATTATCGAGATTTGGAAGTGGAGCAATTTCGATTACATCGGTACCGAGCTCAAGTATCTGCGTCATACACGCCATTCTCGGTTTCCCATTTATGAACATTCCGCAGGAACCACAGATACCCATTCTGCAGGAGTATCTGAAGTTTACGGTACCGTCAAGATCCTCTTTTACATAAAGCAGTCCATCAAGCACCGTCATCCCGCGCCATACAGGAACATCGTACTCCGCATAGTATGGTTTGTCATCCTTCTCAGGATCAAACTTTTTTACCTTAAACTTAACTTTTTTGACGATTTCGTCACTTAAAACTTCCTTTATCTGAATCTCTTTCTGTGCCATTTAACAAATCCTCCTATGCCATAATTCCGTAATAGATAAAGAAAACAAGGCCACCGAGGAAAAGCAGCCAGGAAATAGCCTTCTCAGCGCCACGCCCCAGGTTGATCTCAAGAAGTACAGATCGGAGACCGAAGAGACCGTGATAAAGTGCAACGAACAGGAGAGTCTTGTAGGCGAAGGAAGAGAGATCTGGAAAACTTCCGAATGTTCCAAGATGCTGGGCAGAAATGTGAAGTCCCAGCAGCACGAAAATGAGTATCCCTGTCACAATCTGAAAAAGCCAGAGAATGGATTCTTTCATTTTCAACCTCCTTTGGCAAAGCCAACAATGGCGAGAACAATATAGATGGCGCTAAACGCCATGAGAATCCAGAATAGTGGACGGGTTTTCACGAGACTCTCAGGCACATAGGGAAAGGAGGGAAGTGTAGGACGACCAACGCCAAATCCAAGTTCAGTTATAATCAGCCTTATTCCGTTCATAGCATGGTAAATAAATGCAAGGACAACGATGAGTTCCCACCATGCAATCCAGGGTCCTTGATGTATTATGTGGGCTATCAGATAAAAAACTATAATGAGACCGGTGAGGCGATGAAGGAAATAGGCTTTCTTTTCCACTCCATACTTTCCACCGGTCCACCAGCCCTTTACTCCAATTCTATTTGGGCGAGCTTTCTTTGCCATGAAAAAAACCTCCTAATATTTTCTCTCAACGGGTTTCCAGGCAACTATTTTGACAGGGATGTATTCGAGCTTCGGGCCTTTCTCGGTATAATAAGCAAGAGTGTGCTTCAGGAAGTTTTTATCGTCTCTCTTTGGATAATCCCTGCGTGCATGGGCGCCCCTCGATTCCTTTCTATGATAGGCGGAAACAGCGACTACCTCTGCCACATCCAGCATGTTTCTCAGCTCAAGGGCATTGATGAGCTGCGAGTTGTAAACCCTGCTCGTATCATCCACTTTAATATCCTTATAACGCTCTTTCAGCTCTTTGATCTTTTCTATCGCCTTTTTCAGCCCCTCCTCATCCCTGAAAATGTACACATATCTGTCCATGGTCTCGCGCAACTCTTTCCTGATTTTGTATAGATTTTCCTTTCCCTTCTTTCCGCGCATGTATTCCATGACAAACTTTTCTTCTTCGTCAATTTCTTTTCTGGGAATTTCAGGGAAAGCCCCACCCTCTTCTGTCATCACAAATCTGGCTGCCGCATCACCAGTAAACTTACCATAGGCGCTACATTCTGCCGTTGAATTTGTACCGAGCCTATTTGCACCGTGAATGGATACACATGCGTTTTCACCAGCTGCCCAGATGTTGGGATGGTTCGGGCTTTTACCGTTGATGTCCACATGGATACCACCCATGAGATAGTGCGCTACGGGTCTAACGGGAATCGGTTCTTCTATAGGGTCAACTCCGATGTATCTCATAGTTACCTCACGAATGAGATGCAATCTTTCGTTAATCCTTTTTGCACCGAGATGTCTCAAATCGAGGAACACATAGTCAAGTCCGTGGGGGCCTTTGACTCCCCTTCCTTCAAGGATTTCTGTGTACATCGAGCGTGAAACGATGTCTCGTGGGGCAAGTTCCATCATACCGGGTGCATACTTTGCCATAAATCTCTCGCCATATTTGTTCAGCAGGTATCCTCCTTCTCCCCTTGCGGCTTCCGAAAGCAGTATTCCACTTGGAACAAGACCGGTGGGATGAAACTGGATGAATTCCATATCTTTCAGGGGGAGTCCTGCTCTGTAGGCCATAGCAAGTCCGTCTCCAGTTACTGTATGGGAAAAGGTTGTAAACGAATAAATCCTACCCGTCCCACCAGTGGCAAGGATAAGGGCCTTACCTCTGAAGAAATAAAACTCCCCGGTGGAGGCATCAAAGGCAGTAAACCCAACAAATTTGCCATCCTTTACGAACAATTTTGTCACAAAAAACTCATCGTAACGGGACCAGTTATCCCACTTTAGTAGTGTGTCGTACAGAGTCTGCATCTCGAAGAAGCCGGTTTTATCAGCCGCGAATGTTGCGCGGGGAAAAGAATGTCCACCGAAGGGACGCTGGTTGATTTTGCCGTCCGGCCTCCTTGACCAGGGGATTCCCCAGTGGTCGTAAAGCAAAATCTCTTCTGGCATCGCCTCAACAAATTTAAACACAGCATCCTGATCAGCGAGGAAGTCACTGCCTTTAACCGTATCCCATGCGTGGAGTTCGAAGCTGTCACCCTCCTCCGGTCGCAGAACGGCTGCGGTACCTCCTTCTGCGCAAACGGAGTGGGACCTCATTAGCTGGACTTTTGTAACAATTCCTACATTAACCTTACCCCTGGAGACACGCAAAACCTCCAGGGCGGCCCTCAGTCCAGCTATACCACTTCCTAATACCAAGACATCATGATCTATAACCTGTGCCACTTCAAACCTCCAAGTTATTGATTTTTCAAGATTTTAATGAAATGTGTTACCAACTGTCAATGAAAAACCCTTTATTTTGAATAAATATTCATTGCGAAACCCTCAAAATAGACCTCCCCACTTTTCAAAATATTAAATTTTATTTGCAATAAACCAGAACTGAATAAGTAAAACAATAAAACTCCGAAGGGAAAATCAGCGATGTTTTCCTTTTTTACCGTCACCTTCGAATAGGAATTTCTCGACAATTTTAAAAGGCAAGGAAGGGAACGATTCACAGTCCCCCTCTCTATCGTCAGGACGGATACTTTTTATAGACTGGAAATTTTTTATTGTGGCATCAATAATATATGCGTCAATCTGCCCTTTTTCCTTCATATCGAGAAGTATTTTTATTATACTATCATCAGAAAGTGCCGATTTGTAAGGTCTGTCTCTCAGAGTTGCATCAAGCACATCTGAAACTGCAAGAATCTGCATGATGGGTTCGAAAAACACACATACCCTTTTCTGTCTTCCAGGATCGTTCCTGTACATGTTGTAACAATTGTCAAGATACTCCCTCTGTTTAGAAGGGTCTTCAGGTCTCCTGATTATGCCGTAAGGGTAACCACTCCCATCTCCTCTTTCATGATGTCTGATTGCAATGTTAAGAACCATATCATAAAAGTCTGAAATATCGGCAAGGGGTTCGAGCATGATCTCAGTGAAAAGTGGATGCTTATACATTATGGCCATCTCTTCCGGAAAGTACTTCCCCTGTTTATTTAAAATCTCGTCCGGGATCCCCATTTTCCCTATGTCGTGAAGAAATCCCGCATATTTCACAGCCAGGACATCCCTGTCCGAAAAGCCGTACTTTTCCTTCACCAGATTGCCTGCAATAAATGCTGCGATCTCTGCCATGGATAGTGAGTGATTGCATGTGTAATGATCTTTTGACCCGAGGAGCTTCAGAATCGTTTTAAACATTTTGAGCTCCATCCCCTGTCTCAAATTCCTCTGGGCAAGTGCCTCAGCCCCCAGATCAATTATCCTTAAAACAGACTCGTAATACTTTCTTCTGTCCTCATCCTGTTTCATGGCTTTATCGTAGAACATTATCTGATAAACTTCTTCGCGGGAAATTTGAACATCTGTCGTGATCAACACTTTTTCTTCGGGAGATACCTTTAATCTATCAAAGTCTACATCAACCGCTTCCTCTCCGATGTATTTGTGCAAAATCTCTTTATTCTTTTTATCGTAAATAGCAAAGGATACTCCTTTGTGGGAACGAGTTATGGTTTCGAGCGCAGTTATCAGGGAATCTGTGAAACCAGAACCGGTTGTTTGAGAACTCGCCGTATCACTCATAAGTTTTGCCATAGCCTCCATATTCATCTTATCCTCTTTCTCCTTTTCGTACATTTCGCGTTCCAGCTTTTTCGTCCTGTCGTATAAAAGGATTATAATTGCCGTTATCAAAAGGAGTCCCATCCAGAGGGCAAGGAGCAGTAAGAAAAGCCTCCTTTTCGTACTGCTTGCATATCGTCTCCAGCTGCTCTCAGTCAGTGAAGATTCATTAAAAGAAATTTTTAGGTCCACATTGTCCCATTCAGAATACCTCGTAAGCTCATTTTCAGGTAATACCATACCCTTTTTCACGAGGGTAAACTTATAGCCGGGAGCCAGATCTTTTTCGGAGATAAAATCATTTAGCATTTCAGTTACATTGAAGAGGAAAAATACCTCTCCAACAGTTACTTCCTTACCGGCTTTTCGTTTAACTTTAATCGGTATAACCACGAGGCCCCATATAAGGCTGTCCAGTACTTCCTTCTTTGTATTGGGAACATAGAGATAAAACAGGTTTTTTGTATCTTTATCTCT
>JALSOY010000013.1 GCA_026986235.1 Caldifarciminota bacterium | reverse complement strand
AACAGATTCCACGACCTCAACTGCATTTCCAACCGCCCTGCCGAGAGGTTGATCCATGTTTGTAATCAATGCAACAACTTTTTTCCCCATAAGCTTCCCGGTTTCTACAAGAGACTCTGCGAGTCTCCTGGCATCATCAACCTCTTTCATGAAAGCACCCGATCCGGTTTTAACATCGAGGACGAGTCCATCGATCCCCTCTGCAATTTTCTTTGACATGATACTGGATGTGATAAGTGGAATACTCTCAACAGTTGCTGTAACATCTCTCAGGGCATAGAGCTTTCTATCAGCAGGAACAAGCTCCTCAGTCTGTCCTGTGATGGAGATTCCCACCCTTTTTAGAATGCCGACAAACTCGTCAATTGTAAGCTGAGTCCTGTAACCCGGAATGGATTCGAGCTTATCAAGGGTTCCTCCGGTATGGCCGAGTGCCCTTCCTGATATCATTGGCACAACTATGCCGCTCGATGCAACGAGAGGACCGAGTATCAGAGAGATTTTGTCCCCCACGCCTCCCGTGGAATGCTTGTCCACCCTGGGTGCCTGTATATCAGAGAGGTCAACCGTAACACCACTTTTTATCATCGCTTTCGTAAGATTCATCGTTTCTTCAAAATCCATGTCCTGAAAGTATATCGCCATAAGAAGAGCACTCACCTGGTAGTCAGGTATCTCTCCCTTGACATAAGATTCAATAAAGAATGAGATTTCTTCAGGTGAAAGTTTACCTCCATCCCTTTTCTTTTTAATAATTTCAACCATTCGCATTTTTTACCTCCATTACGAGGGCATTTGCTATCACGGCAAGCCCTTCCTTTCTGCCGACAAATCCCATTTTCTCCGCAGTCTTCCCCTTGACGGAGACCCTGTTTTCTGGAATCCTGAGGATTCTGGAAAGATTCTTCACGATACCATCACGGTACTTCAAAATCTTTGGTCTTTCCGTTATCACAACAGCATCGATGTTTACGGGGAAAAATCCCCTGCCTTCCATTAGGCTCACGACTCTCTCGAGCAGGATGGTGCTCCTGATGTCTCTAAACCTTTCATCTGAATCCGGAAACAGCTCTCCGATGTCACCGAGACTCGACGCCCCCAGCAGGGCATCGATAATAGCGTGGGTCAGTGCGTCACCGTCAGAGTGACCGGCAAGTCCATACTCACAGGGAATATCGACTCCTCCTAAGACCATCCTTCTCCCTTTTGAAAACCTGTGTATGTCAAATCCGATGCCTGACCTGAGATTTGAAGAAAGTATCCTCTCTGCCATTTTTACATCCTCTTCGTAAGTTATTTTGAAGTTGAGAGGGCTTCCTGGCACAAATTTCGCCTTTAAACCCCTCTCCTCAATGAGAGTGGTTTCGTCTGTATAGATTAAACCCTCATGGAGAGCATCCTCAAGGGCAGACCGGATAATGTCTCTTCTGAATCCCTGTGGAGTCTGAATGGATTTCAGACTGGACCTGTCAAGCGTCCTTATAACGAACTCCCCTTCGTGGTATTTTACAGTGTCCCTGACAGGCTCAGCTGGAGTCACAGCGTACCAGTCTCTCAGGGCCTTTACCACATTTTCCACAACATGGGATGGAACAAACGGTCTTGCTCCATCATGTATCAGTACATAATCCGATACCGATTCCCTGACACCATTCAGAACAGAAATGGTTCTCTCGTTGCCACCTTCCACGATAACGAGGTCCGGGAAAAACGGATAGAGTTTTTTCTCACCTTCTGAGATTTTACGGGGATTCAGTACAAGGATTTTCTTCTCGAAATGGTACGAAGAGAAGAGGTTGTGGAGCGTGTAAAAAACAAGAGGTTTTCCGTAGAGTTCGAAAAATATTTTGTCCTGGCCGAATCTTGATCCTGAACCTGCTGCAACCACCACTATGTCAACCTTCATGTTTGAATTTTAAAGCATGAATGGCCATGAGGTCTGCATTATCATAAAAGTGATGGACATCTATGAATTTTTAAGAAGAGAGGTACGGTATTTAAAAGGAGTTGGCCCCAAAAGGGCACAACTGTTTAAAAAGCTCGGTATAGTTACGGTTCTCGACCTGCTTTATTTTGCGCCAAGAAGGTATATAGACAGGAGAAGTATAACACCTATTCATCAGGTCAGGCGTGGAGAAGAGGTCACTGTTGCCGGAAAGGTTTTGATGAAAGGTACAAAGAAGGTGCGAAAAAACCTCGTTTTCACCGTTGTAATAAGCGACGGCACAGACTGGATGGAACTCGTATGGCGCAATGTACGCGGTATCGAAAAAGTTTTCAACAAAGGTGATCAGGTAATAGCCTCGGGACGCGCCTATGTTTACAGGGGGACGAAGGTTATTTATCACCCCGAATACGAGATTATTGACGATAATAAACAACCTGCAGGAAGCAAAATCCTCGCAGGAATGCTCGTACCCGTGTATCCATCCACAGAGGGATTAAAACCCCGGTTTATCAGAAAACTGATTCTGGATGTGCTTGAAACCGTAGGGAACGAGATACCGGAAACATTACCTGATTACATAAGGAACAAGTTTGGTCTCTACTCGAGAAAGGATGCCCTCCACCTTATTCATTTTCCCCGTGATTTAAAAGAGGCAAGGGTTGCCAGGAAAACCCTCGTTTTTGAAGAGCTCTTCTACTTTTACATAAAACTCCTTGAGAAAAGAGTGGAATCAAAAGGACTGGGAATTCCCCTGCAGGTCAGGAATGAACTTACAGGCAGGTTTTTCAAACTTTTAAAATTTGAACTCACAGGTGCACAGAAAAGGGTTATCGCCGAAATTACGGAAGACATGGGGAAGAATGCTCCCATGCACCGCCTTCTACAGGGAGATGTGGGAAGTGGTAAAACCGTGGTTGCCCTCTACACCATGCTTGTCGCAGTAGAAAACGGGTACCAGGCGGTTATGATGGCTCCCACCGAAATACTTGCAGAACAGCATTTTCTGGTAATGAGCGAATACCTCATCCCCCTGAATGTAAAAATAGCTCTTCTTCTGGGAAAAATGAAAAAGAAAGACAAGGAACTCTCACTCGAGAGGATTCGCTCGGGAGATGCCGACATAACCATTGGCACCCACGCCCTCATACAGGACGATGTCGAATTTAAAAAACTCGCCGTGGCGGTGATAGACGAACAGCACAAGTTTGGAGTCCTGCAGCGAGCAAAACTTCTGGAAAAGGGTTATGAAAACAAATCTCCACACTTTCTCGTTATGACCGCAACTCCCATACCCAGAACCCTTGCCCTGACTGTTTACGGGGATCTCGATGTCTCTGTAATCGACGAGATGCCACCGGGAAGAGGCAACATTGTGACGAAGTGGGTAAGGGAATCACGAAGGGACAGGGTGTACTCCTGGCTGTTTGACGAAGTTAAGAAGGGAAATCAGGCCTATGTGGTTGCTCCTTTGATAGAGAAGTCTGATAAGCTTGAAGCAGAGGCGGCAACGGAGCTTTACGAAAAATTAAAAAATATGGCTCCAGAAGGGATAAAAATCGGCCTTATCCACGGAAAGATGAAAAAAGACGAGCGTGGCGATGTGATGAGAATGTTTAGAAATGGTGAATTCCACATCCTCGTTGCCACCACCGTAATTGAAGTGGGAATAGATGTTCCCAACGCCACAATCATGATCATCGAACATGCAGAAAGGTTTGGACTTGCCCAGCTTCATCAGCTCAGGGGACGCATAGGTAGAGGATCAAAGAAAAGTTACTGCATACTCATCACACCATCAAAGGTCTCAGAAGATGCAAAAAGGAGGCTCAAAGCCATGGTTGAGACCACGGACGGCTTTAAAATAGCTGAAATAGACCTCGAAATCCGTGGTCCCGGAGAAATATCAGGAACCAGACAGCATGGGCTTCCCAGGTTCAGAATTGCAAATCTTGTAAGAGATCAGAAAATCATACAGATCACAAGGAGTGAGGTTGAAAAAATCCTCGAATTTGATCCATTTTTGACAAAGCCTCAAAACAGGATTATTAAAGAAACACTGGCCAACGAAAAAATCGGAGAGGTGATCTATGTTGGGTAAAAAATTCCTCTTTGTAATACCAATTCTGATCCTTTCCTCATGTACAAAGATCGAGAGATTTGGCAGGGGGAAGGCAAACGAAGTGGTTATAGTTTACGATAGTACAATTAAAGAGGCCAAACTCCTCGAAAGCACCCTCGAAGATACCTTTTATACGCCGAGACCCGAACTCCTATTTACAACCTATCCTGTTACCTACGATCAGTTCGCCCCTTTCAAGGGATACAGAAATGTTGTGATAATCACGACTTACAGCTCACCAATCTATCCAGTTTTTAAAAAGATCTTTGGAGAAAGACCCCCTGGTATTCATGTGTCAAAAAATGTCTACATGGAGGGTGATGCAGTTATCGGCATAATCTCCTCAACTCCAACAACCCTGTGGAATTTCGTTTACGAAAAGAAAGACTTTATAAAAGGATTACTCCTTAAAAGGTACAGGGAAATTTTGAGACGGAAGGCGTACTTTGCAGGACATGATAAAAAATTCTCAAAAGAATTTGGCAAAAAGTACGGCTTCACATTTGACTTTCCAGAAGGATGGGCCTATGTGGTGGAGGACACGAACTTCGTTTCTGTGGCAAAACACTACCCTGACAGATTTATGTTCTTTTACAGGGAAAACGCTCCCCGGCTTTTTGATGGGAAAGAGATCGTTGATCTCAGAAACGAACTTACCAAAAAGTACTACGACGGAGACTATGTTTACACAGAACACCTGGTGACAAAAGACACGACTTTTATGGGAGAGCCGGCAGTAAAGGTTATAGGGATCTGGCAGAATGACAAAGAGTACATAGGCGGCCCTTTTCAAACCATAGCATTTAACCTCAACAATAAATTCTACATGTTCGACATGGCGGTTTTTGCACCTGACAGAAACGAAAAACTCCAGTTCCTGCTCAGAATGGAACTCATTGTTGAAAGTTTCCACCTGACAGAATGACCGTATATAGTTTCCTTATTTAATGGTGTCCGCATGTCTCCACTATGCGCTGGAAATATAAAATTTCTTCCATGCATGGTCGAAATCCCCTTTATCCAGAGATCACTTTGCGGGCCTCTCCTCTTCACATTGGGTAACCATATATAGATCCTCACCATTAAAAAAATCTTACCTGACCAGAAGCTGTGGAAATTCAGGTTAAAGTAGTCCATTTGTACTATTTCTCGGATTTTCGTGCGTTTTTGCAAAACATTTAAAAAATATTGATTTGTTGCGGTTTTTAACATAGTAAAAATGGGCTGTAAACAAAAGGTGACACGGGTAAATACAGGTGTGTTCGAAACTTACCTTAAAATAGTACAAAAGTACTGTAACAAAAATGCGACAAAACTAAATAC
>JALSOY010000012.1 GCA_026986235.1 Caldifarciminota bacterium | reverse complement strand
TGAAGTGCTCGTCAAAAAGGGATATTCCTATGAAGCAGGTGGCGATGTCTGGTTCGATGTAAGGAAGAAAGCGGACTACGGAAAACTCTCTGGCAAGAAACTTGAAGACCTGATGGAGGGTGCAAGGGTGGAGCCGTCACCCAACAAGAGATTCCCCATGGATTTCGCCGTCTGGAAGGCCTGGAAAGAGGGAGAGCCATACTGGTGGTCCCCCTGGGGCAAGGGAAGACCGGGATGGCACATAGAGTGTTCCGTAATGTCAACCCATTTCCTGGGTCAACCCTTTGACATCCACGGCGGAGCGCAGGACCTGATCTTTCCTCACCACGAAAACGAGATTGCCCAGTCAGAGGCCATCAGGGACACCGAGTATGTCCGGTACTGGTTGCACGGGGGATTTGTCAACATCAGGGGCGAAAAGATGTCCAAAAGCACGGGCCTCTTCTTCACCGCCGAAGAAGTTCTGAACAGGTATGGAGCAAATCCTGTCAGGCTTTATTTTCTCCAGACACATTACAGGAGTCCTATCGATTTCTCGGCTGAAAGGCTGGAAGAGTCAAGGAAAGCCTGGGAACGAATTGAAAACTTTCTTCTTAAACTTCCAGAAGAGAGAGGAAATGAGACGGACTTTGCCCACTTTGGCGATTACTTAAAAAGATTTGAAGAAGCAATGGATGAGGACTTCAATACACCAAGGGCTGTGGCTGTGATTTTTGACCTCGTCCGTCTCGGTAACCAGCTCATCGACTCAGACCCAGAGAGGGCAAGAGAAGCGGGGAGAGTTCTGAAACTCATACTCCATGTTCTCGGATTCAAACCCGTCGAAAAGAAAAAGGCCGGAATCGAAGAGGATCTTATAAACATTATCATTGAAGTGAGGCAGAAAATGCGGAAGGAAAAGAAATTTGAGATTGCTGACTGGATAAGGGATCAGTTGAAAAATCTGGGGGTTATCCTCGAAGATACGCCAGAGGGAACGATTTTTAGAATCAGGTAAGCCCTGGTTGATGAAAAAGCTCACACCTGTGAAAATACTCATACTCGGTTATTTTTTTATAATCGTTGCAGGTGCCATCCTTCTCCTTATGCCTTTTTCGAGGAGGGGACCTTTGAGTTTAACCGACGCAGTTTTCACATCCACATCTGCAGTGTGCGTAACAGGCCTGATTGTAAAAGATACACCTGTATTTTTTACCTTTTTTGGAAAGCTCATCCTGCTTCTCCTGATCCAGATCGGTGGCCTGGGATACATGACATTTGCCACTGTTTTCATTTTCGCTCTGGGGAAACGGGGAAGCCTGAAACTGAGGCTCATAGCAGCCGAGAGTTTTCCCGCCCTGACTCCGGGTAACCTCTGGAGATTTGCCGTCAATGTCCTGAAAATTACATTTGTCCTCGAGGGAGCAGGTGCACTTTTACTCTTTACAGGTTTCCTGATCCATGGCATAGGACCGGTTAGGGCCTTCTTACATTCCATCTTTATCAGCGTTTCTGCATTTTGCAATGCGGGATTCGCAACATTTTCCGATAGTCTCGTCTCGTTCAGAGGCAACCTGATCGTTAATCTCACGGTTATGGCCCTTATCTTCATCGGCGGAATAGGTTTCTTCGTAATAATGGAACTCTACGAAAGGTTCATCCTCAAAACCCGGAAGAAACTCTCACTGCACACCAAAGCCGTGCTCTCCATATCAGGAGTTCTCATAGCCTCTTCTACCCTGTTCTTTTTCACATACGAATCCATATACGGTTTTGGCGGCTACAACTGGATAGAAAGGCTCTTTTCAGCCATGTTTCAGGCGATAACGCCAAGAACAGCCGGATTCAATACAATAGACTTGAACCTTTTCCATCCTGCATCCCTCTTTCTCCTCATGGTTTTAATGATTATCGGAGGTTCACCTGGCGGAACAGCTGGTGGAATCAAGACAACCACATTCTACGCCTATCTTGCATGGATTAAGGCTTATTTTCACAGGAAGGAACCTGTTTTCCACGGTTACAGAATACCTGACGAATCCCTCAAAAGATCTGTGACGATTTTAATAATCACGACACTTGTCATCCTTTCGTCCGGCTTTCTTCTTTCCATCACAGAACTTGAGGGGATACAGAAAAATGGCCTCCTTCCTTATCTTTTTGAAATTGCCTCAGCTTTTGGAACAGTTGGACTTTCCCTGGGATCAAAAACCATGGCGAATGTTTCCCTTGCCGCCGACTTTTCAATTTTGGGCAAATGGATTATTATTACACTCATGTTAATAGGGAAAGTGGGGGTTCTGTCATTGGTTGCCTTGATTTCAGAAATAAAACCGGAACCCGTAAGGCATGTGGAGGGGAAGTATATAGTGGGGTGATCTTATGGAAGCCAAGCAGTTCTGCGTCATAGGACTTGGAAGGTTCGGCCGGTCAGTTGCCCTGGCACTTGCAGAAGCGAACCAGGAGGTTCTCGCCATAGACAGAAACGAGGCGAAGGTCACGGAAATAGAAGAGCAGGTCTCCCAGGCACTTATCATGGACTCTACCAATGAAAAAGCTCTCAAAACCATAGGAGTCCAGGACTTTGACTGGATCATCGTTGCCATCAGCAGTGACATCGAATCCTCCATACTCACCACCCTGCTCCTCAAAGAACTCGGGGCCAAAAAGGTGCTTTCCAAAGCAGGGTCAGAGATACATGCAAAAATTTTGAAAAAAATCGGAGCAGACAAGGTTGTTTTCCCGGAAAGGGAAATGGGCCAGAAGGTGGCAGAAAACCTCGTTTCACCCAAAATATTTGACATCGTCGAACTCTCAAACGATTACGCAATCGTTGAAATCGTTGCACCCAAATCCCTCGAAGGTAAAACCATCCGGGACTCCGGGGTACGATCAAAATACGGTATATACATCATTGCCATCAAGAGGAACGAGCCCAAGTTCTCTGACGGTGGCAATATCACCTACCAGGAAAGAGTTATAATAGCACCCGACCCGGCCGAAGAGATCCTGAAAGGAGACATCCTCGTCGTTCTAGGTTCCACACAGAACATCGAAAGGTTCAAGGAAAATGAGTAAAGAGTTCAATGTACACGATCTTATAGAAGAGGCAAAATTTTATATCGTTTCACAGAAGTACGAGGAAGCGGAAAGACTCCTCAAAAGAGTGCTCGAAATTGACCCTGAAAATGTTGAAGCCATGTACAACCTTGGCATACTGTATGAAATTATCAATGACCGTGACAGGGCCCAGGAATACTTCAAAAAGGTGATAGACAGGCAACCTACGAATAAAGACGCCGAAGAACATCTCAATAAACTTTCTGAATTTTAAGATGATGGCCTTCACCGTTTTTTTAATCTTTTCCTATGTCTCGCCCGCAGCATATCAATGGTTTCAGGGAGGAAGTTCTCCCAGGAAAGTCTGGATAGACTGGAGAAAATCAGATTTCTCAGATGAAAATTACAGAATTCACCTCCTCGGCGGAAGACTGAGAAGCAGATCCTTTATTTTGAACTCATCCTCGTATTTCGCACCACCTCTGGCAGTCCGGGCCGTTAAGAGGTATGCAGAGAAAATTGACTTCGTCCCTGTCCTCAAGGCCATGATCGACGATAATAGCACCTACAGGATTCACGATTTCGACTACGGCGATGCGAGGGTACCACTTGAAATCGTTAAAATTCCTGAGGTTCACAAAAAAGGTTTCGTGGGAACCGGCGTCCGGATCTCCCTGCTCGATGTGGGTGTGGATTCATCACATCCAGCAGTGAGACATATATTCAGGCGAAACGGCGTCGTGGCTACCCACGATTTCAACTCAGGTGACCACCTGAAACTCTATCATTCGTCCGAAATTATGGACATACCATTCGTCCAGCACGGACTTATCAGATATATAAACAGCTTCTCTGTGACTTCGGATTCGGAGAAACTGATTATCGTCTATTCTCAAACTCCAGCTGACAGTCTTGCAAACTCCTACCTTTACGGCAAATGGTCCCTCGGAATGACTGTGGGACATCTCGACGGTGGAACGATAACTGGATGGGATACGATGACAGTCGGAAACTACGGAATCCTAAAGAATTTTCCATCAGTGGCAACCAGACACGACTCTATCTTCCTTACCTGGCAGGAACTGGATAGTACATTTCAGATCAAATTTGCCGTTATTGACTCCCACGGTAATTTTCTAACGGCTCCAGTGGCCCTTTCTACGAATGAGGGATTTAATCCACTCATCGTCTTATCCGACAGTCTTATTGCCGTTTTCTGGATCGACAGCCTGAGGGGCATCCGCTTGAGACTTTCGGAAAATGGAGGAAGAAGCTTTACTCCCGAAAGACCTGTGGCTGGCAGACAGGGATCACCAGGTGGCATAAGCGGGATTTACCTGAGAGGCACTTTTCACATAGCAGCGGCACTCGGTGACACAACTTATTATGCCGCACTGGATAAAAATGGAACCGTCCTGCACACCCTGAGTTTTCAGGGGACCATGCCTTCAATTGCACAAGTTAATGGAGATTCTGTTAGGCTGAGTATCTATTGGAACGGGGAAATTACACTTTTTACCATCTTCAACGGTGTTGTTCTTGGGTACGCCGTCCTCGACTCTTCTTTTCCTTATGGGATTTACGACAGTGGCAACGAGGTTTACATCTCTGATGAGAGGCTCATAACCGGTAATGGAACGGTCGTTGATTCAGAATTTGTGGACTTTGTAGCCGGAAGCGGCGACTTTGTAATTTTCAGAAAAAGGGGGGACAGTGACATCTCTCCAGATCCCGAGGATCCCACCAAACACGGAACAAAGATGCTCAGTATCATTGGGGGATTCCTTGAAGGTTCAATTGTGGGTGGTGCACCCGGTGCCGATTATCTCATAGCGAAAACAGAAAGGGTGATTGCAGGACCTGGAGGGATCTCCTTTGAAAATGTAATTGAGGAGGACTTCTGGGTGGAAGCCATGGAGTGGTCAATAAGACACGGCGCGAGAATTCTTTCAAGCTCACTGGGTTACAGATACTCACACGGAACGGACTGGTACGGTGATTCCCTGATGAACGGCCAATTCGCCCACAGTTCTCGCCTTGCAAGCAGGGCGGTTGACTATAACCTTGTGGTCGTTACTGCAATGGGAAATGTTTCCCACACCACCTTACCTGATCCTCTGGTGGGTGATACGAGCCTTATCGCACCCGCCGATGCCTTCAACATCCTGTCCATAGGCGGAATTTCTTCAGCCGACTCTGTTGAACTGAACTGCGGCTTCGGTCCTACGGCAGATGGTAGGATAAAACCAGATGTCGTGGCACCATACAGGATCAGCTGGCCGGACACTGATGGAACTGTTTATTTAATCGGAGGAACCTCCATATCAACGGCAATTGTGGCTGGCGGTCTCGGCGCGGT
>JALSOY010000011.1 GCA_026986235.1 Caldifarciminota bacterium | reverse complement strand
TGAAATCCGCCGTGTCAACGATCTCATTTACTATGAGTCTCAAAGGGCTCACGCTCGTTACTATAAGTTTTTTTGCACCAAGCTGGGAAATTAATAAGAAAATTAAAATCCTTCTCATAGTTTACCTCCACGATTTTTTTATAACTACTCCTTTGTGACTGAAATATCAATGACGCTTATCCACGCGGTTCCTATCCAGACGCTCGACATGCATGGTCAGCGAGTATTAAACTTTACAAAAAGAGGAGGATAAAAAAATGATAGTAAGAATGTGGCATGGCAGGGTTCCAGCAGAAAAGGCAGACGAGTATGAAAAGTTTTTGAAAGAACGGGCTATCCCTGATTATCAATCTGTTGAAGGGAACATTTCCGTTTACATTTTGAGAAGAGATGAGGGAGATGTTACTCATTTTATAACCCTTACTTTCTGGAAGGACTTAGACTCCATTAAAAAGTTTGCCGGGAGTGATTACGAAAAGGCCAAGTACTACGAAGAAGATAAAGATTTTCTCCTTGAATTTGAACCCGAAGTGGTACATTACGAGGTCGCAGGATCGTCAGAGGGAGATTGATTTAAAAGTTTTCTAACTCATCTCTGAACTTAAAGACGAGATTTTTGAGATTTTCAAATATGTAAGGATTAGCTGCGATTATATTACCACTGAGTTCGTCTCCTATGGAGAAGGTTATCCCGCCTGCCTCCCTGATTATTACGATACCTGCAGCGATGTCCCATGGGGCAAGGAAAAATTCAAAAAAACCGTCGAATATACCCTCAGCCACATAGGCGAGGTCGAGGGCGGCGGCTCCAACTCTCCTTACCGCTGAAACATTTAAAAAGACTTCCCTGAACATTTTGAGGTAAAGATCGAGAAATTTCTTTTTTCTGAAAGGGAATCCCGTTGCGATCATAGCCCGGGACAACCTGTTCGTTTTTGAAACCGAAATTCTTTCACCATTTTTAAAAGCCCCCTGACCAGCCTCTGCCCAGTAAAGGTTGTTTGAAGCAACATCCAGGATAACGCCAAGATGAAGATTTCCTCCAATCTGAAGTGCTATTGAAACGGCTATGTAGGGAAATCCGTGTATAAAATTTTTTGTCCCATCGAGAGGATCCACTATCCAGCGGTATTTTGAGTCCCCGGTCGCTCCAGATTCTTCCGACAGAATCTCGTGGTCCGGGAAAGAAGAGAGAATTACACTTTTGATTTTTTCCTCTGCCCTTAAGTCAACTTCGGTTACAAAATCATTCTCCCCCTTTTCCTCGTAAGATAGAATCTTTCTGAGCTCTGGCCTGATAACCTCACCTGCTGCGGTGGCTGCTTTGATGGCTACACTGAGAAAACTCACATTTCCTCCTTTCGTGATTTCAACCCGGAAATGTAATTCTTAACAGAAAGAAAAATTTTAAGTCCATCGGTACTCCCCAGAATTTCTTCAGCACACCTTTCCGGATGTGGCATCATCCCGAGGACATTCTTCTTTTCGTTGATGATTCCTGCAATGTTATGAAAAGATCCGTTGGGATTCTCTCCGTGATAGGTAAAGACCACAAGCGAGTCAATATTTATCCCGGGAGAGATATATTTGCCATCACGATGAGCGATTGGCATCTCAACTATTTCCCCTTTACTGTAGAGGTTTGTAAAAGGGGTATCGTTCCGCTTCACCTCAAGTTTTACATTTTTGCAGATGAATTTCAGGTTATCGTTCTGGATGAGTGCTCCTGGAAGAAGACCGGTTTCCGTGAGAATCTGGAATCCATTACAAATTCCAAGTACGAATCCGAGCTCTTTTTCCACATACACATGTAGCTCTTCGATTACAGGTGAAATTTTTGCAATGGCACCGGGTCTCAGGTAGTCTCCATACGAAAATCCCCCGGGCAGGATGACGAAATTATATTTTTTACTCCAGTTTCTCTCCGTATGGAAAATGAAGTCCGCTTCTATACCAGCAACATTTTTTAGAACATGGAGGGTGTCGTGATCGCAGTTTGTCCCGGGAAAAACGAATATTCCCGCCCTCGTTTTCATAGTTCTTCCACTTTTATGGCGTAGGTATGCAGGACAGGGTTGGAAAGAATTTTATTTGTGATTTTGCCGGCAATACCTTCAGCTTCTTCTTTTGTCGAGGCTTCAACTGTAAATTCTACGATCCTGGATACTCTTGTATTTTTAACCGAAAAACCGAGCCTTTTAATTGCCCTCTCTACCGTCTTACCTTCAGGATCGAAGAGCTCTGGTTTGAGAGATATCTTTACTGAGACTTTAAATTCCTTCAATTTTCAGTCCCATTCTTTTTGCAACTTCAGTGTAAGTGGTCAGGAGGTCTCCCTTGTCCTCTCTAAAGACATCCTTGTCGAAGCTCGTCATAGTTCCCTTTTCCCATAGTCTCATCGTATCAGGAGAAATCTCGTCTGCAAGGTAGATCTCCTCGTTTTCGTCAACTCCAAACTCAAACTTAATATCCACCAGGTCAAAACCTATGGAATCAAAGTACTGTTTGAGAATTTCGTTGGCACGCATGGACAGGTTTCTCACTATGAGGAGATCATCGGGATATATAAGGTCCATCATAAAGGCATGCTCCTGACAGATCATAGGGTCGTGAAGGTCATCGTTTTTGAAAAATAGCTCAAATAGGGGTCTTTTGAACACCATACCCTTTTCCAGGCCGAGCCTTCGGACGATGCTACCCGTGGCTATGTTCCTGACAACAACTTCAAGGGGGAATATCTTCAGTCTCTTTACCAGGATACTACGATCATCGATATCTTCAATAAGATGTGTGGGAACTCCATTATCGTGAAGGAGTTTAAGGAGCTTCAGGGTTATGGCTTTATTAATTTTACCCTTGCCTTTTATAACCGCCTTCTTCTTCCCGTTACCCGCGGTTACATCGTCTTTGAAAAGCATCACGAGCGTCCCCTCTTTGGGGCCATCTTTCATTATTTTTGCCTTACCTTCGTAACTCATGGGAAAATTATAAACGAAAGGCCATGTAGTTTCCATGTGATAGGGGTCTGAGCTTCTGCCAGCGGATTCTTGACAGGATTGGATGAAGTGATTAGTATAATAACACCTACATGACGCGGGGTGGAGCAGTCTGGTAGCTCGTCGGGCTCATAACCCGAAGGTCGCGGGTTCAAATCCCGCCCCCGCCACCATTCTTAAAAGGCGGCGTAGCTCAGCTGGTTAGAGCAGCGGAATCATAATCCGCGTGTCCGGGGTTCGAGTCCCTGCGCCGCCACTTAAAAACCTTCCTGAACCACAGGTAATGAAACCATTAACCTCTCACCCTTCTCAGGTTATAATTTAAACCCGGAGGTGAACGCTATCAGGAATAGTTAGAGTTAATGAGAAAAAATTCGAGACCAGTGGCCATACCTCAGTGGAAGAAAATTTTTGATAAAATTTTCTCTTTCAGTATCCTCGTGATGCTTTTGCCCCTTCTCTTGTTCATAGCCCTGCTTATAAAGCTCACATCCCGTGGTCCTGTCTTCTACAAACAGAAAAGGATCGGCTATGGCGGTAGATACTTCTACCTCTACAAATTCCGGACAATGGTGATTAATGCTGACGAAGTTCTGGAGAAGGTTCTCCGTGAGAATCCGGAGATGAGGGAAGAATTTTTAACTCTAAACAAGCTTACACACGACCCGAGGATTACGAAAATCGGTAAGGTTCTCAGGAAAACGAGCCTCGATGAATTACCTCAATTTATAAATGTTCTCAGAGGCGAGATGAGTATAATCGGACCAAGACCCATTACAGACAGGGACATATATATCTATCTGACAAACCTTGACTACATCACAAAACTTCCTCCAGGACTCACAGGACTCTGGCAGGTCTCAGGCAGAAACGATTTACCCATCGAAGAAAGGGTAAAGCTCGACCGCTATTATGTTGACAATCTCTCGTTCCCCCTCGATCTAAAAATTCTGTTTAAAACTCTTTTCGTAATCGTAAAAGGAACAGGTGCCTACTGATGATCCAGTTTCGGGACTGCCCCGTCGTTGATAGAATTAGATTTGACAGTGATAAATTTATTCTCCTGGTAAACTGCCCGGGCTTTGAGGCAGAGCCGGGCCAGTTTATTGAAATAAAACCATCTGAGGGCAGTGACCCTCTCATCAGAAGACCTTACAGCATCGCCAACATCGAAGGAGACATCATCTGGCTCATAATCCAGATCAGGGGGATGGGCTCGAGATTAATTGCCAGCTCGGATAAAATCAACTTTTTTGGTCCCCTCGGTAAGGGCTTTCCCGTGAAAAAAGATGTTATACTCGTCGGAGGTGGCTCCGGTATTGCCCCTCTCTTTTTCTACGGAAGAAAGTATCCACAAAATATTAAAAAGGTCATTTTTGGATTTAAGACCTATCCTGAGTTTGACCTGAAACCGTACTTTCCCGGGCTTGTAATTGTTACTGAGGATGGTTCCTCGGAATTCAGAGGTCTTGTTACAGATTTCGTGGAAAATAACGGTACTGTTTTTGCGTGTGGCCCCACTCCCATGTTCAGAGCACTGCTTGAAAAATTATCACCGGATAAATTATATTTATCACTGGAAAGCTACATGGGATGTGGTACCGGAATCTGCATGGGTTGTGCTGTGAAAAAATCCGGAGGTAAAGGATACTTCAGAGTTTGTGTAGATGGTCCGGTTTTTAGAGCAGATAGGATAGAGCTATGAAGTTTTACATAAGGACTTTCGGATGTCAGATGAATGTTTACGATTCAGAGCTTGTCAGGGAAATTCTCCTCAATGCTGGATTTGAGGAGGCCAAAAGGCCTGAAGATGCAGATGTAGTTCTTTCAAACACATGTTCTGTTAGACAGAAGGCGGAGGAGAGGGGGGTAAAGTTTTTAAAGGATCAGAAGAGGAAGGGGAAGATCACTGTGATGCTGGGATGCGTAGCACAGCAACACAGAAGAGAAAAGAGAATTCCAGGTGTAGATCTGGCTTTTGGAACCCGTAGTTATCAGCTACTACCCCACATGATCCTGAATTTTGCAAAAGGTATAGAGCCTGAAAAAAGGATATTTGCTGAAGATTATGGCCTCCTTGAACTTACAGATACTCCGTTAAAGAGAAAGGCAAGGGGTATCTCCGAGTTCATTAACATCATGCAGGGCTGTGACAACTTCTGTTCGTACTGTATCGTCCCATTCACGCGGGGTAGGGAGATCTCGAGATCTGCAGAACACATACTTAAAGAAGCTTTGAATCTGCAGAGTCAGGGAGTTGTAGAAATCACTCTCCTTGGCCAGAATGTTAACTCTTACTATGATGGGAAGTTTCAGTTTTATCAGCTACTTGAGTATATAGACAGGAATACGGACTTTCTGAGAATAAGGTTTACCACCTCCCATCCGAGGGATATTACCTATAAAGTTTTGCGAGCTATTGCGGACTCCAGAAGTATAACGGACTGGATACATCTGCCCCTTCAGGCAGGATCCACAAAAATACTCAAACTTATGCGGAGA
>JALSOY010000010.1 GCA_026986235.1 Caldifarciminota bacterium | reverse complement strand
TATATCGTACTCCAGATTGCAAGGACCAGGAAATAGAAGCCATAAAGTGATCAGGTACTGGAACTTTCCAGATCATTGAGGGTTTTTTACCTGTTCTGTATGTTATCCTTGCAAAAAGCTTGAAAGGTCTTGACCACTTAAGATGCCACTCCTTCAGGCTTTCCTCTCCTCTTCTCCAGTAAACATCTTCAGATGTGGATGCCTTACCTGTCGCCTGAGACAGTGTCAGGGTGGCACTTAAAGAGAGATGATCCGTCAGGTCTCCCTTCACGCCGTTCTCCACTCCGAAGGCGCGGGCATAGTCTGAATTCAGGTACATCCAGAAGTCAGGATTCGGCGGTATGCCAGGCACTTTCGTGGCTGTGGGATAGTTAAAAATGTCTTTGTAGTATGCAACCGAGCTTATTTTCAGGCGATCAGTAACAAGATGCTCAAGGCCAAGTTCGTACTGCACGGTAACGGTGGGCTTCAGGTTGGGGTTCCCGACGAGTGTGTAGGTGGATGTTGCCCTCCTTCCGAGTTTTGAATAGACATACTTGAAGTCGGGAATCTTGGAGGAATGAGTGTAAGAAAAGTGGAATTTCGTTCTTTCCGTGACCGGGAACGAGACGCCAATCCGTGGGTTTAAATGGGCCTTAAAATGATAATCGGTAAAAGGGAATTTCATTGAGGAGAGGTATTCTTCGTACTGTGTCCTTACCACCGGATGTAGATCGTGCCTTTTAAGTGTCCTCTTTACTCCTCTTTCTATGTACATTCCCGGAACCCAGAAATCAAGTCTGAGTCCGAGAGCGGCTATCATACCGGCGAAGTGGATGTTGTTCTGGATGTAGAATCCTCCTCGTGTAGTATATGCCCTGTAAATGTCGTAGTTGAGACCGAGGCCAGACGGTCCGGCAAGCCAGGGATACTGGATGTCAATCCATTGAACATTCGAATAGTTTACAAGGTATCCTGTCTTCAACCTCCAAACCGGTGTCTGCTGTCTCGTAAAGTCAAATCTCAAAACATAGGATTCTGCATAGTGATCGTGCCAGTAAGGGGCATCTCCGTGATCGTAGTATCCGAAGGGCGGATCAAAGTCACCGATTGCAACATATTCGTCCCATCTCTTTCCTCTGACATCGAGGTGGAAGTTTGTGAAAAAGCGTGAGAGCCTGAGATCAAAAATGTTTCTGAGATTTTTAACATAGTGGATTCCCAGAACAGACTGGTTGGCATCTCTCGTGAAAACCGGATAGTGATCGAGATAGTACATGTACTTCGTCGGGAAACCGTGGGCAAAGGGATAGTCTGAAAGAGAGTAAAAGAATCCCTGATTTATTTCCACAGACTTCGTGAAGTTGTAGAAAAATTTGAGATTATCCCTGGGTTTCCAGGTGATTTTCAGAACACCTGCAAGGTTGTTCTCCTCTTTTGGAGAAAGTTTATCGGTACCGTAAACACTGGAAAAAAGATGACCTGTGTGGGGGAGGTAAGTATTGTTGAAAGTGGCATCTATTGATAAAAAGTACCTGAGGTTTTTTATCCCATTAACAGGACCCTGCATGTAAATGGAGTACTCTTCAAAGCCGAAATACCCAAGAGGTCCAAAGTTGTCTCTTTTGTGCATAAATCCAGCGTGAAATTTACGGGTTCCCTCTCTTATTTCTGCCCTAATGACACCTGCTGTAACATTTCCATACTCGGCACTTATACCTCCGAAGATAACCTCGTAACTCTTTAAGAATTTCGCCGGAAGATAGAGCCCAAAGGCATTACCTGAGAGGGGATCTTTAACGGGGATACCGTCAACATACATGGTCATCTCGTTGGACCTCGAGCCTCTTATGTGGATGTCGG
Organism: Caldifarciminota bacterium; assembly: GCA_026986235.1. Taxonomy (GTDB): domain Bacteria; phylum Hydrothermota; class Hydrothermia; order B15-G9; family WFZT01; genus WFZT01. The sequence continues at coordinate 3,667 of JALSOY010000010.1, read as the reverse complement.
TTCCATGTCCGCTTACTCCTGCCTGTTTTTGAAGGACCTCTCTCACATTTTCGACAGTCATGGCCTCAATGTCTTTTTGCTCCACGATGGACCGTGTTGAGGAGACCTCTTTCTCTATGAGCGGTTTTTTACCGACGACAACGATCTCCTTTTTGAGCTGGATAACAGCCTCTGACAGGTAGAAATCCAGCCTCCTTATTTCACCAGGGGCCACTGAAACCTCCTGAACCCTGTCTCTGTAACCAAGGATTGAGGCGCGAACCCTGTACCTGCCAGGGGGGACATTCAGAATGGTATAGTATCCGTTGACATCGGTCGCTGATCCCAGCTTTGTACCTTCAATAACCACATTCGCATAGGGAAGACCCTGCCCCGTTACAGCGTCGTAAACATACCCTTCAATTGCTCCGGATTGGGACAGGATTATAAATACGAGAATTTTCAGCAAAACCACTGTTATATTGTATTATTTGAGAAGGAAATCTTCAATGAACCCGATCCTTTCCATTATGATATTAATCCGGAGGTTAAAATGTTTGAGGAGAAGCTTTTCAAAACAGATCGAGAAGTATTTGAGGCGATTCTCAATGAAACAAAAAGGCAGAGCAGTGGACTTGAGCTCATCGCATCAGAAAATTTCACATCGGACGCCGTTCTCGCAGCCCTTGGCAGTGTTTTGACCAATAAGTACGCAGAAGGTTATCCGGGTAAAAGGTACTATGGAGGGTGTGAATTCGTTGATGTCGTCGAAACCCTTGCCATAGAACGGGCAAAGAAACTCTTTGGAGCGGAGCACGCCAATGTACAGCCACACGCAGGTTCTCAGGCCAACATGGCAGTTTACTTTGCAGTTCTTAAACCCGGAGATACCATTTTGTCCATGGATCTCTCCTGTGGGGGGCATCTCTCACACGGCAGCCGTGTATCCTTTTCGGGAAAACTTTACAATGTTGTTTACTACGGAGTAAACAGGGAGACCGAACTCATAGACTTTGATGAGGTTATAAAACTGGCCAGGGAATACAGACCCCGCCTCATAATTACAGGATATTCAGCCTATCCACGGAAGATTGATTTTGAAAAATTCCGGGAAATTGCAGATAGTGTTGGGGCATATCTGATGGCGGACATTGCCCACATAGCAGGTCTCGTCGTTGGTAAAGTTCATCCTGATCCTGTGCCTTATGCACATTTTGTTACATCCACAACGCATAAAACTTTAAGGGGACCAAGGGGAGGTCTGATACTCACCAGGAAGGAATTTGCCAGAGTCATTGACAAGGCCGTTTTTCCGGGAATGCAGGGTGGCCCACTGGAACATGTGATAGCGGCAAAGGCCGTTGCCTTCAAGGAAGCCATGAAACCTGAGTTTTCCGAATATCAAAAAAGAATCGTTGAGAATGCAAAAGTCCTTGCCGATACCCTGCTCTCAGGCGGGCTCAGACTGGTTTCAGGTGGTACGGATAACCACCTTATGCTCGTTGATACAAGAAGTGTGGGTATGACAGGTAGGGAGGCAGAATACCTGCTGGCTGAAGTTGACATAACGGTCAATAAAAACTCCATACCCTATGATCCCGAGAAACCCACTGTTACAAGTGGAATCAGGATAGGTGTCCCTGCGGTTACCACAAGAGGTATGGGGCCGGAGGAAATGAAAATAATGGGGAGTATAATTACAGATGTCCTGAAAAACCCCGAAGACGAATCCGTAAAAAAACGAGCCAGAATGAAAGTGAAAGAACTCGTCGAGGCATTTCCCCTGTATCGTGAAAGAATTGAATCCATGGAAAGTATTAAGGAAAAGTACATCTCATAGTGGAATTATGATCTGTTCACTTCAGGATCCCTGTTTCTTATGAAGGTTGTTATAATAGGTGCGGGCCTTGCCGGCATAACCCTTGCTTATCTGTTTAAAAAAGAGGGTGTCGATGTCGTTGTCATCGAAAAGGACTTCGTTGGAAGCGGAGAGACCGGATACTCCACAGGTGTTTTTCCCCTTGAGAAAGATGTGCTGGAATTCTACCGTGAAATCGAGAAATACACCCGGTGTTACTTCCAGCCAGTGATTTACGATCACATACGAAATGGGAAAAGAGGGAAAAGCGTTTACATCGATGGATACAATTTTTCCTATTATACATCCATCGTACTTGAAAAAGAAGGCGTTCAGTTTGAGGTTATGAATCCCTTTTACCGGTTCAGAATTAACGGGAACAGGATTAAATCCGCTGTTACAAAAAGGGGAGAATTCAGAGGGGATATTTTTATCGTCGCGGCAGGGGCATCAAGTCCATTTATCGTCAACGGCATGAATATGAACTTCAGATGGATAAGGTCCCTCCTATTAAAGCCACGCAAGAAGTTTGAAACCGTTATATACGACGAATTCGTTATTAAACCTGAGGGTGAAAGACTTATAATTAGAGAAGAGAAAGGAGAAAAGGTGAAAGTTGAAGTGGATGTGGTCAACAAGGTTCGTGGAGTTGACGAGAATTTTTTTAATGTGGTTGCCAGTTATCTGGAAAGAGAGTACCCGGACCTGATGGATGCATCAATTGAGCGAAGCTGGGCTTCCCTGTGTTCGGAGACAGGGGACCCTGTGAAAAGATTTGAAAGACCGGAGAACCTCTATGTTTTTGCAGGTTTCGGTTGTTATGGTTTCGGAATTATCCCCGGTCTGGCAAAAAAACTCGTAATGGAGGTTTTAAATGGATGATAGATTTTTTGACCTTGAACTCTATGGGATATATAAGGCAATACACGAAAAAATCGGTTCTGACACATGGGATGTGGTCTGGAGATCAGGCGAGATCGTGCTTGATGAGATCTGGAGCGAGATTAACCCGGAAAATTCCAGTGATGTATTTCTCGTGCTAAAGAACCTTGCGGATTACCTTGTGCGGGTGGGTTATGTTGACTTTATCAATGTTGAGAAGGTGTCCGGGAACAGGGTGAAGTACACGATGGGAAAACCTGTGATACTGCAAGGAGCAAAGAGATTGATAGAGGAGGGTATGGTGCCTCCACACATATCAACTTCTTTAATGTTTGCAGCACTGAAAAAGCTGGGCTACAGAGCCGAAATGGTGGGAGAGCCAGAATTCCTGGAGAACGATGTTGCCGTTGAGATCTGGGAAATAAAACAGCTGGAAGATTAAAATCTGGCTGACAAATTCCCGGAAACTCTCATCACGAAAAATCCCGGGTGTTTTGGTATTTGCCCCCTTAGTAAAAGGTGCGCTTGAATTTATAGTTAACTGCAAAACCTGACGCAATTATCGAACACCATGAAAATCGGACATAGGAATATCCATTAAATTCTAAAGTTCCCCCATCGGAAGGAAGAAATGGCAAATATTTCGAAAATCCCCCATGTGTCCCCCTTTTAGCAAAGTGGGATTTTGGATACCAAAGTCCCCCTTCTTTAGAAGGGGGACAAAGGGGGATGTAAACCGCTTAAATTCAATCCCCCTGTTTCCCCCTTCTCCAAGGGGGATTTTGGAAGGAGGAATTCCCCCCAGGGGATTTTTGAGGAATCTCCCTGTATTTCTCTTTTGACAAAAGGGGAATTTTAGGAGACCAGGATCCCCTCCTTCAGAAGGGGGACAAAGGGGATGTCTACCTCTTAATTTTCAATCCCCCCTTATAAGGAATTTTGCGGATG
>JALSOY010000009.1 GCA_026986235.1 Caldifarciminota bacterium | reverse complement strand
AAATTTGTAGATTGAATATGTCAATAACCCATTTTTCCTATATAAACCGGGTTTAAAGATTCAGGATCAAATAAGTTTCAGGAGTTCATTCAACTCAAGAGTCATCCTCTCTTCCCATCCGGGAAGACCCTCAACGGACTTTCTGGCAGCTGTCATCATCCTCTCCTGATTTTTAAGGACATCCATCACTCTCTTCGCAAAAAGTCCTGCATCGAATGGAGGAACTACGAAACCGTTGACACCATCCTTTATGAGCCTTCGAGTCCCGGGAACATCAAAGGCCACAACGGGAACACCGTTGGCAAGGGCTTCAAGCACGGTCCTTGTGTAATTCGCATACACATTTGTTGAGATGTACACATCAATTTCAGAATAAAACTTCAGACTTTCAAAGTATGTTTTCCCTTCGATAAACTCCACCCTGTCCTCTGGTATCTTTTCTTTCAACCATCTCTCGTATTCCCCAAAGCCGAGGATTTTCACTCTTATGCTTTGATGGATTTTCAGGAGATTTTCCACAATGGACGGCAAATACTGGACCCCCTTGAGGAGGTTGAATCTTCCAATCCATCCCACCACAGGTGGGGTGTGGGGATTACTCCCGTATATCTCATCGGGTAGTGGATTTGGAAGGTTAACGATCTTTTCAGGTGGTACACCTGCCTTCAAAAGAGGTTCAGCGCCCCCTGACCCGTCATCTACAACGAAAATTTTGTCTGGCTTCAGGGCAAGTGACATGGAGGTGGGAAAATCAAATATCCACCTGTTCACCCTGTTGTATCTCCCAAAGAATATCAAACCGGAAAACTTCTGGGCGTAAGGGATACCGGATTTTTTTGAGAGGATTTTCGAGGCAAGAGAGGTTAGACTGCAGATGGAGTAAACGAGATCAAAATTACCTCCTTTTTTCAGGACGGTTCCTGCAATTTTGAGATTCTGGATAAAGTAGTTCACAGGAATTACAAGCTTGCCAATTTTTCTTTTAACAGGGAGGAGTTTCACTTTCACAGCAAGGGTATCATGAGAAGCTTCACCTTTATTTGAAGGGTAAACGAACAGGTTCTCAATACCTCTTCTTTTCAGGTATTCCCGGAGATAGGCATTTGTGGGCGTTCCTTTAACCGTTTTCAGGTCAAAGTCGTCATCCCAGCACGAGAGTATCAAAATCTTAGCCATTTTTTAATACCTGTTTTCAAATCCCTTGCGAGGTTGTGGTAAAAGGTACGCTTCCAGTATGTTCTCACAGGTTTGAAGTTTACTCCAAAGCTCTTTTTAAACTCAAGGACTCCCTTCATGCGAGGGGATGTAAGCCCGAGGGAAAATTCTTTACTCCCCCTTTCAATGGCCTTTTTTATTGAAAGATCAACAAGAAATGTGGAAATGTCCTTCTCTCTCCATCCGAGTAGAAGGCCATAAACCTTGTTATACGATTTGAGGTTCAAAACATAACCCACAGGTCCATCTCTTGACACAATAAAGATCTGGACGGTATTCTCCGGCAGGTAGTTTAGGAGGTTTTTGAAAAACTTTAAAGAGAATACATGAATGTTTTTAGACCGTGAAAATGTTCTGTACATCTGGTAAAAGATTTCAATGTCCTTTTCGTTCTCCACAGGTTTAATCTCAGGTGGATCCCTTTTGAGCCTTCTAACCAGGTTTCTTCTTGAGGGTGAATAGCGTGAGAAGACTCTATCGTATCCATCGGAGATGTCGAGAACGGCCTCGTAAGACTCGATTGGATAGAGGTGAGGGATTGTCATTTTCCTTTCCGGATCGTCAATCGCGACTTCTGAGAAGTTAGAAAAGTCGAATTCCACCTGTAAATCGTTTTTAAATCTGCCCACAGGCCCGCCAAATGTCTGGTAAGGCAGGGAATAAAAGGCCTTTAGAGGACCTCTTTTGAAAATTACCCCCGGTATCACAACGCTATCGCCTATTAGAAACCTGAGGGATGTACCGGGAATTGAATCTACCCAGACACGGAGAAATTGAGGATGACGGAAAATGCATTTATAATTTGAAATCTCAAGGTATCTTTGATATTCGTCGAGACTCATTTCCCCGAGTGTGAATCTCATGATGTAATTATACGGTTTTTTCGATATAATTATGCACAGGGAGGTCTGATTTATGATCAATGTTAAAATTTTGAGAGAAAAACCTGAGGTTTTGAAAGAGGCCCTGAAAAAGAGGGGTTATGAAACACAGATTGTTGAAGAACTCGTAGAACTCGACCGGAGAAGAAGGGAGATCATAAAAGAAGAGGATAGGCTGAGAAGCGTGAGAAACGAAAGATCCAGAGAGGTTGCAAAGATAAAAAAAGAGGGCGGTGATGCAACTCACATAATAGAAGAGGTCAGAAAAATTGGCGACAGGATAAAAGAGTTGTCCAACGAGAGGAAGAGAATAGAATTGGAGTTTAACGAGAAGATACTCGAGGTTCCCAACATTCCTCACGAAAGTGTTCCTGTGGGAAAGGATGAGTCAGAAAATGTGGTAAGAAAGATGTGGGGCAGGGTCAGGGAGTTTGATTTTAAACCCCTTCCTCACTGGGACATTGGAGAGATGCTGGGTATTCTCGATTTTGAGCGTGCAGGTAAGATCTCCGGATCGAGATTCGTAATTTACCGTAAAGAGGGAGCCCTCCTTGAGAGGGCACTTATTAACTTTTTCCTCGATGTTCACACGAAAGAACATGGGTACCAGGAGGTGTATCCACCGTATCTCGTGAAAGAGGAGTCCATGTACGCATCAGGGCATCTTCCAAAGTTCAGGGAAGAGATGTACTATGCCTGTGAGGACGGTCTTTTTCTCATTCCAACCGCCGAGGTCGTGCTTGCCAACCTCCACAGGGACGAGATTCTCAACGAAAAAGACCTGACCAGGAAGTATGTTGCCTACACATCATGCTTCAGGAGGGAGGCAGGTTCCTACGGTAAGGATGTAAGGGGTATGATCAGAGTTCACCAGTTCAACAAGGTTGAGCTTTTTAAGTACACAAAACCGGAAGATTCATACAACGAACTCGAATCGATGCTGAAAGACGCTGAAAGGATTCTGCAGATGCTCGATATTCCTTACAGGGTCGTTGAGCTTTGTACAGGTGATCTTGGATTTGCTGCGACAAAGACCTACGACATCGAGGCATGGGCACCGGGGCTGAATAGGTGGCTGGAGGTTTCCTCGGTTTCAAATACAGAGGATTTTCAGTCCCGTCGTGCAAATGCAAGATTCCGCAGAAAGGATGGGAAAGTGGAATTCATGCACACCTTAAACGGCTCAGGTCTTGCAACCCCGCGCGTTTTCATAGCTATCCTCGAAAACTACCAGCAGAAAGATGGGAGTGTGGTAATTCCTGAAGTTTTAAGACCTTACATGGGCGGTTTAGAAGTCATCAGGCCAGAATGAAACTCAGGGTTTTAATTACAGATCACCTGCCTGAAAAGTCCTTTGAAATTTTTAAAAAGGAGGGGGTGGATTTTGATTACAGACCCGGGATCAGCTACGAAGAAATACTCGACATCGTCGGTAAATACGACGGTATAATAACTCGAAGCAGAACACCTGTGACGAAGGAACTCCTTGAAAGAGGGAAGAAACTGAAAGTTGTTGGTCGTGCAGGAGTTGGAGTTGACAGCATTGACATAGAGGAGGCTTCAAAGAGGGGGATCCTGGTTGTTAACACGGCCGGCGGTAACAGAATCTCCGTTGCAGAGCTTACGATAGGTCACATGATCGCATGTGTCAGGGGGATTCCCTACGGTCACAGAGGTATAATTGAAGGTAAGTGGCACAAGAAGGCCCTGTTTGGCCATGAACTTTATAAGAAGAACCTCGGGATCATCGGCCTCGGCAGGATAGGCTCCGAAGTGGCCCGCAGGGCACTTGCATTCGGAATGAACCTCTTTGCATACGACCCGTATATTCCCGAATCAAAGGCGGAAAAACTCAATGTAAAACTTCTGAAGAAGCTGGACGATCTACTTGAAATCTCAGACATCATAACCATCCATACCCCACTGACAGATGAAACCCGCGGGATGATTTCACATCGGGAATTTGAAAAGATGAAGGATGGAGTCGTGATATTGAACATTGCAAGAGGCGGGATTATAGACCACGAAGCCCTTTTTGAAGCTGTGAGAAACGGAAAGGTGGGCGCTTTCGCACTGGATGTTTACCCTGAAGAGCCACCAGAGGACTTCCCCCTGAATGACTTCCCCTTCATGAGCCTCACCCCCCACATCGGAGCCAACACGCAGGAGGCGATGGAAAATGTGGCGAGCATGGTGGTAACTGATGTTATCAACGCCCTAAGGGGGAGAGAGGTGAGAAGTCCCGTTAACTTCCCTCTCCAGGAATCTGCTGCAACTCCTTTTGTCAAAGCCTACAAGAAACTTGCTGAAAGGATGGGCAAACTCTTTCCTGCCCTTTTTGGACTCAAAACGCCTGCAATAGAAATAGAACTGCTTGGCAACGCGAGAAACCTTGGTGACATCGTGCGTGCTTACTTTTTAAAGGGACTCCTGTCCCAGATCACCGATGCACATGTCAACGAGATAAACGCTCCCTACCTTGCAAAGGAGAAAGGTATCGAACTGATAATCAAGACCGGAGATGGGCTTCACAATTTTAAAAACATCATTATCGTCAAGGGATTCAACGGAGGTAAAAATAAAATAGCCGGCAGTGTATTTGATGAAAAGTATTACAGGATTCTCAACATAAAAGACTTCTGGTTTGAAATCGAACCTCGTGGCGAGCTTCTGTTTTTCGAAACAATCGATATGCCGGGTATCATTGGAGAAATAGGTTACAAAATTGCCTCTCGTGGGTATAACATTTCCGATCTCAGATACTTCACAAGAAGGAAGTTCGGTCTTGGTATCCTGAAGCTGGACAGAAAACCTGGACGCGACCTCATCGAGGAATTAAAGGGTTTGAGTTACATAACAAATGTGGCCTATGTATCCCTATGAAGAAGTCGAGACTTTTTACACCGGGACCAACGGAGATCCCACCTGAAGTTCTGAAGGCACTGGGAAGTCCCGTCCCCCATCACAGGAAACCAGAGTTTATTGAAGTTTTTAAAAGGGTGAGAGAAAATTTAAAAAGACTTATTAACTCCGAAGAACCTCCCCTCATGTTTTCCTCGTCCGGGACAGGTGTTATGGAGGCGGCAACAGTAAACTTTTTCTCTCCCGGTGATAGGGTACTCGTTATATCCGCTGGAAAGTTCGGTGAGAGGTGGTGCGAGCTCACCCGGACTTACGCGCTTGATGTAAAATGCCTCACATACCCCTACGGTGAGTCATTCGATGGTGACGAGTTGAAAAGAGAACTGTCTTCATCAGAATACAGGGGAGTTTTTGTACAGCATACCGAGACATCCACCGGGACAGAGCATGACATTGAATTTCTCGGTAAGGTGATACCGGAGAAGACACTCCTTGTGGTGGATGCAGTATCCAGCTTCGGAGTTTACAGAATATTCCCCTGGGACACGGGGATAGATGTCCTCGTTTGGGGATCTCAAAAAGG
>JALSOY010000008.1 GCA_026986235.1 Caldifarciminota bacterium | reverse complement strand
TCGATGATTCTCCTGCCCTCGTAGAGGTCTCCACCAAGAAATTTTCTTCTCACGGGAAAGTTGTAAAAAAGGTCCCTCACGATAACGGTTGTGCCTTTTCTGAAAGGAGCAGGTTTAACCGTCTTCGGTTTCGTATCTTCAAATACTACCTCCCAGCTGCTATCTCCTTCCGTCCCCGATCTTATGGTGAGCTTTGAAACGGTTGCAATGGAATGGAGCGCCTCTCCTCTGAATCCCAGGGTCTGAATTTTCGAAAGATCTTCCTCAGCGCTGATCTTGCTCGTTGTAAATCTTTCCACGGCAACCGGTATCTCGTCCCCGGGGATACCCGTGCCGTCGTCTTCAACGACTATCAGGCGTTTACCGCTCTCTTCAACGACGATCCTGATGTTTTTCGCCTGTGCATCAATGGCATTTTCAACGAGTTCGCGCACAACAGCAGCAGGACTGTCGATCACCTCTCCCGCGGCAATCTTTTTTACCACTTCGTCAGGTAGTTTCTTTATCATCTCTCATCCTCAATTTAAATACCTCTTCGATCAATCTCTCTGGTCGCCGGCCCATCCTGTGTGAAATATACTTAAGTGCCAGCGCCTCCACAATGGTCGAAATATTTTTCCCTGGTATAACGGGGAATTTCACGAATGGTAGTTCAACACCAAGTATTTCGGTTTTTTCAAAAACAAAACCGAGTCTGTCGAAAGAATCTCTCTCCTCAAACCTTTTAAGTTCAACCACCACATCAACAAACTTGGCCTCCTCAACGGCGGAAATACCGTACATGCCCACCACATCTATGAGACCGATGCCACGGATTTCCATAAAAAACCTCGTTTCTTCCGTAGGTGCCCCTGATCTGCCGGTAATTCTGCCCTCGGGATAGGCAATTAACTCTATAAAGTCGTCACCCACGAGCCTGTGCCCTTTTCTGATAAGATCGAGCGCACACTCCGACTTCCCGATTCCGCTCTTTCCTTTTAACAGTATCCCCACTCCAGAGACATCCACAAGCGTGCCGTGTACCTTCTTCCTGTCTGCGAGTCTGAACTTCAGAAAGTCCTGAAAAAGTAGAAAAAATCTGTTAAACTCAAGATCTGTGGCACAGAGGACGAGTCCCACTTCCCCTGCAAGTTTCAAAATCTCGCTTGAAGGAAGACATCCGTCGGTCACGATGACACACGGTGGTCTGAAGTGAGAGAGCCCCTCTATAATCCCCTTCAGTCTGCCTCCGTGAAGAGAGTTCAAGAACTGGCATTCTATCTTTGAGAGTACAAAAACGGTCTCTTCAGGCAGTTTTACATCAGCACCTGCAATAAAAAGACCGGGCAGGTGTATTTCTGCTTTCACTATTTTCCCGCCCTGCCCGGTCAACTGCCTTAATTTCAGGGAGGGTCTATTTAAAATGTCAGAAAGATTTAAATAACTCAATCAGGCTCTTCTATCTTTAAGTTTGTCTTCGTAACGCTTGAGCTGAGATTTTATCTTATCTTTTAACTCGTCAATGGCATTAAAGGCGTCTTTGCCAACAGCCGTGACCTTGAGGGTATTCCCCTTAACTTTAACGATCATCTCACCTTTGACACGGCCCTTCTCTTCTTCAAGTATGAGTTCACTATCAATTATGTTCCGCGAAAATCGGTCAAGTGAACTCAGTCTCTTTTCAGCATACTGTTTCAATCCGTTGGTAACCTCAAGGTTTTTCCCCTGGATAGTGAGTTTCATAAGCAACCTCCTTTGGTTTTAGACTCCACTTATATTAATTAAGCCATGGCTCAAAAAAGTCAACAAGATATTGGCCATCACGCCAGCCACAATGTCATCAGCCATAATTCCTATTCCACCCGGTAACCTCTCAAATGTCTTTACTGGCCAGGGTTTCACTATGTCAAAGAACCTGAAAAAGAAAAAACCCAGAAGAAGAACCTGTGGGGTGAAACTGTGAAACATCACGGCAATTCCAGTTCCCACCACCTCGTCAATGACAATCTCACCAGGATCTTCTTTCTTTGACTTTTCCTGATAGTACGAAGAGACCCATACCCCCACGATGGTTGCCGTCAGGATAAAGGTGAACACAAAACTGGATGAAAGCTCAAGGAAATGGATGGCAGCAACAAAGATAAAGCCTGCAATAGTGCCTGGACCTATGGGTATCTTGCCGATAAAGAGGAAGGTCCCCACGGCGTCTATCGTTAGATCCCCGAGGAATCTGAAGGACAGGTAGCCTGACACGGCTCCCAGGGCATCTGCAAGGAAGTCGTATAAACTGAAGCTCCTGTAAGGGAGAAAAGCCTGAACGATCTCTACCAGGAGGCCTATAAGGATGGTCAGAACGAGCATTTTGTACCATGCACTTTCCTTATACCCCTTCAGAAAAAAAACCATGAGGTAAAAAAATCCTGTGAAATGCAGGATTTTGTCGAAGTCCCGCGCGCTGCTCACATCTCCAACCGGCAGGGTTGCTGCGACGAAAAACATGAGAGCGAAGATCCATGCGATGTAGCGGAAGTCTTTTATAACACGGGTCATTTCTGGTAAATCACTCCTGTGAACCAGCTGTCCTTATCGAGAGCCCTATATTGTATTGCCTCAGCCACATGATGTGTTAAAATTTCCTCAGATCCTTCGAGATCTGCTATGGTTCTCGCCACTTTCAGAATCCTGTGATAGGCTCTTGATGAGAATCCAAACTTTTCAATTGCAGATTTCAAAAGGGCTTCAGAACTTTCATCCAGCCGGCAGTACTTTTTTATCTCCTTTGGTCCCATCTGGGCATTGTTGTGAATACCAAGCCCCCTATACCTCACCCTCTGGACTTCCCTTGCTTTTTCCACACGCTCTCTGATTTTAGACGATGGTTCCCCCTCACTCTCCTTTCTGAGTTCCTCAAACCTAAGGGGTGGAACCTCTATGTGGATGTCAATTCTATCGAGCAGGGGACCTGACACCTTTGAGTGATACCTCTGGATCATGGATGGTGTACATGTGCACTCGTGGTAGGGGTCTGTGAGGTATCCGCACGGGCAGGGATTCATTGCGGCAACGAGCATGAATCTTGCAGGATATGTAACCGTCATTCTTGCCCTTGAGATTGTGACGATTCCATCTTCGAGGGGCTGCCTTAAAACTTCGAGGACATTTCTATTGAACTCCGGGAGTTCGTCCAGAAATAGTACACCGTTGTGAGCAAGGCTCACCTCTCCCGGTCTCGGAACCGCTCCTCCACCGATCAGACCCGCATCCGAGATGGTGTGATGTGGAGCTCTGAACGGTCTCGTTGACACTATCGCCTGTCCCGGTCCGAGCTGACCTGCCACTGAATGTATCTTCGTTGTCTCAAGAGCCTCTTCAAGTGTCATCCTCGGCAGTATGGTGGGGACCCTTCGGGCAAGCATGGTTTTGCCTGAACCTGGTGGGCCTATCATCAGTATGTTGTGTCCTCCTGCTGCTGCCACCTCAAGTGCCCGCTTGGCCTGCTCCTGACCCTTCACCTCCGAAAAATCCACACTGTAGTCTTCACCCTGCTTGAATAGATCCTCCACATTCACCTCAGGCTCTTCAAGCTCGATCTCACCACACAGAAATCTCACCGTTTCAAACAGGGTTCTGACAGGAATGACCCTTATACCGTCCACAATCCCTCCTTCAAGCATATTGTCATAGGGGAGTATCACTCCTTCAAAACCCCTATCCCTTGCCGCAATCACCATTGGCAATACACCCTTCACCTTCCTGACGCTCCCATCGAGCGAGAGTTCTCCCACTATCAGGAGTCTTTCAAGGAAATCCGATTCCTGAATGTCGCCGATAGCCTTTAAAATCCCGACAGCAATGGGAAGGTCAAAGGCAGAGCCCTCTTTTTTGATGTCAGCCGGAGCAAGGTTGATTCTAACTCTTTTGAGAGGGAGGCTGAAACCAGAATTTTTTAGTGCAGACTGTACTCTTTCTTTTGACTCCCTGACAGCACCTTCAGGAAGTCCAACGGTCACGAATGAGGGTAATCCTGGCGAGAGGTCAACCTCCACCTCGACGATGTAACCCTCCACCCCCAGCACTGCGGCAGAAAAAATACGGGAAAACAACTATGCCCCTCCATCCTATTCTTTTGACTTTTTGTATGAATCGTAAAAGGCCTGGAACATTTCAAGCGGCAGCGGGAAAATTATTGTTGCCGTGTTCTCCGACGATATTTCTCTCACCGTCTGAAGGAACCTCAACTGGAGGGTAATGGGATTCCTTGCAAGGATCTCGGCAGCGGATGAGAGCTTCTCTGCCGCCTGAAACTCACCCTCTGCGTTGATGATCTTCGCCCTCCTCTCCCTTTCTGCCTCCGCCTGTCGCGCCATCGCCCTCTGCATCTCCTGTGGAAGGTCCACATGCTTTATTTCAACAGCCGAAACCTTGACTCCCCATGGATCTGTCTGCTCGTCAATTATTCTCTGGAGCCTTTGATTGAGCTTCTCCCTCTGGGAAAGAAGTTCGTCGAGCTCCACTTCACCAAGGACACTCCTCAGCGTTGTCTGGGCAATCTGTGATGTGGCATAGTAGTAGTCCTCGACCTCCACCACACTTTTGGCAGGATCAAGCACTCTGAAGTAAACCACAGCGTTTACCTTTACCGAGACATTATCTTTGGTGATCACATCCTGTGGAGGTACATCGAGTACTATGGTTCTGAGAGAGACCTTGACCATTTTATCAATGAAAGGAATCAGAATAATGAGACCAGGACCTTTAACACCGATTAAACGGCCAAGTCTGAAAATCACACCTCTCTCATATTCTCTAAGGATCTTTATCATGGAGGAGATAAAAATTACGATGATGATTAACAGGGTTAGGTAAAACATGTCCGACCTCCTTGTTTTGTTAAATGATATGACAGGAGGGGGTAAAATGCAAATTTGGTGGAGGCGGCGGGAATCGAACCCGCGTCCGGGGATAATGACCCAGAAGGTCCTACATGCTTAGCCTGCCTTTTTGAGTGGAGACTCCAGTTCCCAGGCAGGCGAGGGACTATCTGGAGCTCCCTCCGGTTTTTTTATGTCGCTCTGATCCAACCGGAGAAGGATCAGAGCCGAGCTCCCTGTCTATGACACCCTCATGGTGAGTCGGGAGCAAACCTCACCACAGGGCGGGCTGCCACCCTATTAGGCAGCCATTGCGTAGTTGTACGCGGGAATTGTTTTTTGCCGCCTGTTTTACGAGGTGACGGCACCTCGGCATGCACCTCCTGGACCACCCTATCCCCGTCGAATCCTTACGCCCCCAATTGTCAAAGATCGCATACTATTAATAACACCTGCAAAAAATTTGTCAAGCCCCCATCGAGTGTGTTCGTAAAGTCTCTCTCTTTTTCAACTTAATCTGCAGATAGAGATGATTTTTCGGTTATCATCCCCCTTGAGTTACCTCGCTGAGGGATAGGAATTCTCAAAATCCCCCTTGGAGAAGGGGGAGACAGGGGATTGAATCTCAAGCGGTAAACATCCCCCTTAATCCCCCTTCTAAAGAAGGGGAATGATGGTCTCCAAAGTCCCCCCTAAAGAATGGGGATTATCTTCTTTCCAAAGTTCCCCGTTGAG
>JALSOY010000007.1 GCA_026986235.1 Caldifarciminota bacterium | reverse complement strand
TCAGCTCGTCGTACTCCGCATCGGAGATCACAGGATCGTTCAAAACATAATACCTGTAATTGTGATAATTAATCAGTTCTCTCAACTCCTCTATTCTCTTCTTTGCCTCTTCACGGGAAAGCTTTTTCTTTGCCATTTTAATCCTCCTTCAGACAGGTGTGGTAAATTTTCTCAATTTTCCTGGAAATCACTTTCCAGCTGTACATTTCAGCGGTTTTAAGCCCTCCATTGATTAAATTATTTTTCAAGGAAGGTTCTTTCAAGAGTTCAAAAAGTTGAAATCTCAGGGCCTCAGAGTTCCCGCTTTCAAAAAGAAGACCGTTTTTTCGATGAACCACGACATTTCTGTAGCCCGGGATATCAGAGGCAATAACCGGCACACCGGAGGCCATGGCTTCAAGTAAAACTATGCCAAAAGACTCTCCGCCCAGGGAAGGAGCAACAAACACATCGGCAGAGCGGTAATAAGTCGGTAACACATCCGGATCGACTTCTCCGACGAAACGGGCACAAGGAGCCATCTTTCTGTAATATTCAGAAAGAGGCCCATCGCCCACCACGATAAGCTCAACTTCAAGCCCTTTAACTGCCTCTATCAAAACCTCAAGACCCTTTCTCCTTTCAAGCCTCCCGACAAACAACACAACCGGCCTTTCAGACAGATCAAACCTCTCCCCCACAGGAGAAAATCTTTTCAGATCAACCCCATTTGGTACAATAAACTCTTTTTTGAATCTGAAAACAGAGGCATGATCTTTTGCTGTTTTTGAAACAAATACAGCCACCTGTATCCTCTCCGCCCACCTTCCCCAGAAGATCTTAAAGATCCTGTTGAAGTTAAATCCCACAAAGGCCGTGTGAAATGTTGCCACATTACAACTGCGTGAATAATGAAGGGCAATCTGGGGGAGATTGAATGTCAGAGGCCCGTGAGTATGAACGATGTCAAAACTGTTCTCCCTTAAAAAATCCCTGACATCCACCGGATTTACGAGTGTAACAGTCAGATTAGTATAGTTAAATACCTTAAGAGGTGGAAAAATCACAACCTTTCCCACCCTGTGGACAAAAGGGTCTTTTCTTCTATATCCGGGGTAGTTCGCAGTGAGAACATAAACTTCGTGCCCCAGAGACCTCAGTTCCTTTGAAAGATGGAAAATGTGCTCCGCGACTCCACCCCTGAAAGGATAGTATGAATCTGACACCTGGAGTATCCTCATAAACTCCGGCTGTAAGAAGCTGACAGGGTGAAATAATCTTTGCCTCTAAACCTGAAAACCCTCGAAAGCTCTACATTAAGGGACTCCCCCTGAAAGGCTATTCCCATACCAAGATCCTTAATTTCAAGCATTTTCTCTGAATTCACGGGCTTTTTGTACCTCACAGTTAGAGTATTTTTCGAAAATATCCCTACACCCCTCCACTCCCCCACAGAAGCGGTGGATACAAAATTCACCTCAAAAATGGACACCCTCTTTACATAAAAGTAGTCCCCTGTCTCAATATCCTTTACGAAACTCCCCTGATCCTGAAACTTAAACGCAACCTGCCACAGGTTGCTTTCTCCTCTTTTTAGCCCAATACTATTCAAAAAGTACCTCGTATATATCCCTCTGTAAGGATCGTAGGGAAACAGAGAAAACTGAGAAAAAAGCTCGAACTCAGTAAAAAACCGGGAAGTGCCCCTCGTGTAAAAGGATCTGTCAGTCAAATAAAGTCTGTAAGTGTATTTCGAATTGGCTGAATAAAATGATTTTATGTACGAAAGGTCATGCCTCGTTCCCGAAAACTTCAATACATTCGTGTAGTCTTTCAGGTTGAAACCGATAAAACTTTCAAGATGTATGTTCCTCGAATCCCTCTGGGGTGAAATAAAAAGCTCGGGATAGTTATATCTATCAATGGAAACATCCATTGACAGGCCACCAAAAAGGTTACCCGTTTTCTGGATATCCAGGGAAAGACGGTTGGACTTTACAAATTCATCATTCTTTATCACCCTGTAATCGAGGATGTCTCCCCCGGTCTGAAACTCAAAAGCAAGATTCAGAAACGAAAATTTTGTAAAAAACCTGAAATCGAAAGAATACCTGTTCCTGCTGTTCGTCTTTATATTGCCTCTCCCATAATCCAGGTTGTTAAAATCCCCGTTATAAGACGCCTCCAGCCTGGTCCAAGTCGAAAATCTCTTCTTTAAAAGGATGTTAAATCCGTGGTGGGTATTCCTGAGAGATTCCTCCCTCTGAATGGTATATCTCTGGTACCTCCTCTCGAGATCGTACTTCAGGAAAAGTTTTGCACTCTTGAAGTCAAAAACCCTGTTGATCTCCGCCTCTCCTTTTTTCTCCATGTAAAGATTTTTGTCTTCAAAGAAAAACAACAGCCTGGCGTTCAGAGGGAGTATCTCAGCGGAAAAAGAACCCCCGGGGCCGGAGTTGTCAAGCGAGGTTTTGCCTGTGCCAAAGTATTCAAGGAAGTCAAACCCAATAGATGGGTTTATTCTGAGTAAACCCAGAACAGGAGCCTCATAAATTGCCCTGACGAGCAAATTACGCCTGCCTATCTCCGTATTCCCTCTCTTTTCAAGTTTAAAACCGAAGCCTGTTGTTATCTGCAACCTCCTGTCTCCTCCGAAACTCTTTTCGTATCCCACCTGGTATAGTGTCGAATTAATACCCTTCGAGAGAAGTCTGTCAAAATTACTCTCCATGCTTGTATTGATGTATATTCCGTATCGGGATCTCCATGAAATTCTCGATGTGTAACTCTTGTAGTTCCTCACTGACAGGAGATCAGTGTAAATGTTGAAGCTCAAAAGAAGGGCAATAAAGATCATGTCCTGAGAGCCTCTACGAGTTGCTTGGGACTGTAGGGCTTCGTGAAAACGGCATCTGCACCGTTTTTCATGATGTTTTCCTGATCAAACTCCTGACCGGATGTCGTAATAACCACGATCCTGGCCGCCGGAGATTCTCCCCTGATTCTTTTTATCACCTGGATCAGTTCCTCCTTTCCGAGATCCCCTCCCGTCACCACAACCGGCGCGGGTTCACCCCTGACTCCTTTAATTAAGTCCTCAAGATTTCCGAAGCACCTGACATCTCCGACAAGATATTCGAGTATTCTCCGGGTCGTTGAATCCTTCAGATAGGTGTAAATCATAGTATCCTTACCATCAAAAAAGTTAAATCATCGTCAAGTACCCCTTCGGAAAATTCCATGACGCTATCTTTGATGACATCTGTAATTTCTTTCAGATCCTTATTCCAGTTTCTCTCTATCAACTCAACCAATCTGTCAGTCCCAAATCGTTCACCATTCTTACCCTTTACATCTACAAGGCCATCTGTGTAAAGCAGAACAAAGTTACCTCCTTCAAGCTCCATCTCTTCAACAGACGAATCGATGTTTTCAAACACTCCAAGTGGAAGTCCACCCCTTTTCAGAACCTCAGCTCTTCCATTCCTGAAAACTATCGGGGGTGGATGCCCGGCAACAGAAACCCTGAGTACCCCGTTCTCCACCTCTGCCAATGCGGATGTGACGAACATTTCACCGGAATCCTCAAGGAGCAGACGGTTTAGAACATCAAAAATTTCGTGAATTTCCGTCTCTTTAAGTGCTCTGAAAAAACTCCTGAAAGTTGACATGTACAGTGCGGCGCCGAGTCCATGGCCGGAAACATCGCCTATTATCGCCCTCACTCCATTTTCATCAACGGTGTAATCGAAATAATCACCTCCAACATAACCGGCGGGCTGGCAGAACCCCGCTATTTCAAACCTTCTATCACGGTAATACCCTGAAGGTAACATTGACCTCTGTATGGACGCTGCAATTTCGAGTTCGTGCCTCAAAATCTCGTTCTTTCGCATCTCTTTCATCAACCTCGTATTGAGGATAAACGCGCCTGCTGCACGGGCAAGAGCAAGGACAAGCTTCAGATCCCCCGCAGTAAAGACTCCATCCTCCCTGTCTGCAAGGTTGATCACTCCAAGAGGCGTGTCTTCACCCTTCATATCTCTTGCAAGAATGGGAACGATGAGAAATGATCTGGAAGAATACTTACCCCGGCTCGGAAGCTTTAAATTCTCAGGCAATCTATCAATGTCCTCAACGAGTAAGGGCTTCCTCTTTTCAAGAACCCATCCTGCGTAAGGATCACCGACACGAACCTCCACACTCCTGACTATTTGATCCGGAATGCCACGGGCGTGGACAATCCTCATTTTCTCACCCGTCTCATCGAGTAACATCACAGAAGCCCTACGGGCCTTCACTATACTTACCGCCTTCTCGAGTACCACCCTTGAAACTTCATTCTCGTCGAGGAGAGAGGCAAGAGTCTCGTTGATCGTGTGGAAAATGAAAAGCTCCTCGTAGGCATCAATGACATCCTTAACCATTGCCCTGATCTCAGATTCCTCAAACTCTACAAGTTCGCGAACCATTTTCATAACCTCGCCCACCACTTTCCGGGATCCGTCAGATAATCTCCATCTTTCGTCGAGGAAATCTTCGATCTCTTTGAGTTTACTTTGAACGAACCCGGGTAGAGACATGCTTTCGCAGGACAAAATTATTCCCCCTCTCATCGTGGAAGTGGAAAAATTCATCCATGAGGTTTCTCACAATCCTCAGACCAAAACCGCTCTCAGGATCGCTGCTGCTCTTTAAACTGATCTGATAACCGGGTCTGAAGTCAAAAACCCTCACCTCCACCAGATTCTCACTCACCCCCACTTCAATACCCACCTTACCGAAGGAGGCCTCCTTATAAGTGTGTACGATAACATTGGTCACCACTTCGTTAGTAGCCGTAACAATGGCAAATCGGGTCTTCTCGTCAAAACCGTACCCTGAGAGGACCTTCCCGAGCCAGTCCCTTACCGCCTTCAGGTTCTCAAGTTTTGATTGAACGACGAAAATAGACATTTATCCAGCTTGCAGTGCTTCTTCTACGGTGTCGTAGAACTCAAAGACCTTATCGAGTCCGGTAATCTCGAATATCTCTTTAACGGACTGCTGAATCCCCACCAGTCTGACATAACCGTCCATCATTCTGGCCCGTTTGAGGAGTGATATGAGGGCAACGAGGCCGGAACTATCAATAAAAGGAGTGCCAGAGAGATCAACTATGTACCTGTTGTGTCCCTTTTCTGCAAAATCTATGACCATGTTTTTGAAATCTTTGGAGGAGAAGGCATCAAGGTCACCAAATAGTTTAAAAAGGATCACCTCGTTGCCATTCCCGTCTTTAAGAGTGTGTACTTCAATCGTCACCTTGCATCACCTCACTTTTTAGATTTTTTGGGGGCGCGCGCAAAGCGCGCGCCCCCAAAACCTTTAATACTCCCTCATCAAAGCCCTTGCAACCACAAGTCTCTGTATCTGGTTGGTCCCCTCGTAAATCTGCGTTATCTTCGCATCCCTCATGTACTTCTCAACAGGATAATCCTTCATGTAACCGTAGCCACCAAACACCTGCACGGCATCCACAGTTACCTTCATCGCCACATCAGAGGCAAAGGCCTTGGCCATCGCCGCCTCCTTTGAAAAACTCTTGGCACCGGAATCCGCATACCTCGCAACTGAATAAACGAGAGATCTGGCAGCCTCT
>JALSOY010000006.1 GCA_026986235.1 Caldifarciminota bacterium | reverse complement strand
TACTCTCATGCAGGATACAACTTTCTCACTGGGACTTGGTGAAGGTGAGTGGTACTGGCAGGTGGGTGGCGTGGATTCTGCAGGGAACTACGCTTCTTACGACATCCAGGTGTTTTACATCGACACGACAGCACCGGCTCCGGTTGTCCTCGTTTCACCACCTGACTCCTTCCTCTACGGACTTGGGGACTTTCCAATTTTTATCTGGCATCCGACTGAAGGACTCAAAAAGAAAATGGGTAAAGAGGTTTACTACGAACTCTGGGTAACAGATGGTGATACACTCGTTTATCCTGAACTTACTGACACAGTTCTATGGATGGATACCGTTCTTGCTGATGGCTGGTACCACTGGTTCGTCAGGGCATACGACGAGCACGGTAATTTCAGCCAGTCTGAAGTGCGTGTATTCGGATTTGATAATACTCCACCTGTGATAGAATCTACTACGGTCATCCACGACACCAGTTACAGGGGTCCTTACCTGATAAGGACATACGCTTACGACGAGAATGGCCTGAGCTACATTAAACTGTTCTATGGATTTAACGAGAGGTTAACTGACAGTGTCCCCATGACGGCTGATACTATTCCCGATCATTACTACTGTTACATACCCACGATACCCGACTCATTCAACGATACTGTTACCGTCATCTACTACATCCTGGCTTACGACAATGCTTATGAACCCAACATGGGACATGATCCATCAGACAGTGCTTACACATTCCATGTGTACCCGGTGGGTGTAAATGATGTTGTACCTCCATCGGAATTTTCTGTTACAGTCAGATCAGTCTCAGGAAAACCCCGGTTTATAATTTCCGTTCCTGTTGCCGGCATCGTTAAAATTTCTGTCTATGCAGTTGATGGGAGAAAGGTATTTGGGATCAAGAGAAGTTTCAATGCAGGTTACCATAGAGTAATTCTTGACCGGGCCCTCTCAACCGGTGTTTATTTCCTTGAGGCGAGTTACAGAGGCAGAAGACTCAGGAGAAAATTGATAGTGGTGAGGTAATCTCAGGCCCTCCCCCGCTTCGCGGGGGAGGGCACAAAAATCCCCTTTTGCAGAGGGTATGTCCATACCACTGGATAGTTCATAAGTTGATTTGTATTATTGAAATCGCACTCCCGGAAACTCATGGGATCCATAAATCCCTTGACAGTTGGTAAACACCTGCTGGGACAAGGAGGTGAAGGAAATGCCAATTTACGAGTACAGATGTAAGAAGTGCGGAAGAATTTACGAAGAACTCGTTTTAAACAGTAAAGACGAGCCGAAAGTTTGCAGAGAATGTGGTGGAGAGCTCGAAAGACTCCCTTCCTTTGGCGTGGGTTTTGTGTTTAAGGGATCCGGCTTTTACATAACCGACTATAAGAGGAAGAATTATTCAGAGGGTGGAAACGGTAGAAAATCCGGAAAGAAAGAAGAGAAGTCAAAGAAGTCTGATTGAATAAAATCTGAGCGGGAGATATAATTTCCAGAATGAATTTACCCGTCAAGTACAGACCGAAAACTTTTGAAGAGGTAGCGGGTCAGTCCCATGTTACCCGGACTCTGCAGAATGCACTAAGAACAAAGAGGATATCCCAGGCATATCTGTTTGCCGGCCCGAGAGGAGTGGGGAAAACGACAACGGCAAGGATCTTTGCCAAAGGGTTGAACTGTGAAAAGGGGATTACTCCCGAGCCCTGTAATCGATGTGAGATCTGCAGGGAGATAGACGAAGGAAGAAGCCTTGATGTTATAGAAATTGACGGCGCTTCCAACAGAGGAATTGAGGAAATCCGAAGCCTTCGGGAAAAAATCAGATTTACTCCCACAAAGACAAGGTACAAAGTCTATATAATTGACGAGGTCCACATGCTGACGACCGAGGCATTCAACGCCCTCCTGAAAACACTTGAAGAGCCTCCACCTCATGTGGTCTTTATATTCGCCACAACTGAACCGAGAAAAATCCCGGAGACTGTGATATCGAGAACACAGAGGTTTGACTTCAGGCCCCTTTCCGAGTCTGAGATTGCGACGAGACTCAGAGTTGTCGCTGAAAAAGAGGGAATTGAAGTGGAAGATGAGGCTCTTTTAAGAATAGCGAGGTATGCAGACGGATCCCTTAGAGACGGTCTTGCCCTCCTTGAACAGCTCCATGTGTTCTCAGGCGAAATTATAAAAGTTGAAGATGTAAACCAGGTTCTCGGCTTAATAGACGAAGAGATTTTTGTTAAAATTCTAAAAAGTGCCCTCAGAGGAGATGCCCGTGAGGTGCTTCTGACCGCAAACTCTGCTTTTGAGCAGGGTTACAGTGTTCACGAGTTCACAAAGAGTTTTAACGAGGCGGTAAAGCAACTGACAAGAGCCAGATTTTTGGGTGAAAAAAACACCTTTTCCGAACTCGCCCAGAGTATCAGGGATAGTCAGCTTCTGGCCACCATGAAAATTGCCCTGGACATGGAAGAAACTGCAAGGTACTCCCAAAACCCCCGGGTGGGTATGGACTATCACCTCATCAGACTCTCGTATCTCGATAAACTTCTGAAAATTGATGAAATACTCGAAAAATCGGGTGTTTATCTGATCGAAGAGAGAAAAGAACAATTTCGTGAACCTGTCTTAAAAAAAGAAATTGAAAAACAGCCTGTAAAAAAGGAAGACATAAGAGAAAGGTTTAAGGACTTACTCGAGGAAAAAGTTGAGCCAGAGGAAGAGGTCAGGGAAGATAGAGAACCTGCAGAGGTCGTGGAAGAGGAGAGGATTTTTGGTGTCTTAAAAGACAGGCTTCCTTTCGTTTCCATAATTCTTGAAAAATCCACTCTAAGGGTATCAGGTACGACCATCGAAATTACAGTTGAGGATGAATTTGAAAAGGACCTCGTTTTGAGACATGAAAACAAGATAAAATTCGAGCTTTATGAAGAATTCAAAAAGAGGTTTAACCTTGAAGTGAAGGTTGGCGAGGTCCCGGGGAATGAGAGGAAGGAGCCCTCGCAACTTCAAAAACTTATTGAGAAGTTTGATCTGGAGGTGATTAAAGATGTTTAAGTTTGCAGAGAACCTGAAAAATCTTTTTCTGGTGAAGTCCAGGCTGGACGAACTGCAGAGGATACTGAAGGAAAAGAGAGTAACTGCTGAAGTAGGGGGTGGCATGGTGAAGGTTATTATGGATGGCCAGCAGAATGTCATAGATATAGAGTTTGACGATGAACTTTTGAAGGACAAAAAGATGCTTCACGATCTTCTCATCTCTGCTTTGAACGAGGCAAAAAGAAGGTCGCAGGAAGTTGCGGCTGAAGAGATGAAAAATCTGCTTGGAGACTTTGCCGGAGATCTGGGAAATGTGGGTCCCCTTATCCCTTCGTAAGCTCATAGACTCCCTTAAAAAGCTCCCGGGAATAGGGGAGAGGTCTGCCGAAAGGATAGCCTTTCACCTTCTCAAGCAACCGGATCAGCTTCAGGATATGATCGACTCATTACAGGATGCTAAAGATAGCCTGACTTTCTGCTCCATCTGCCATGTTATAACCGATGTTGATCCATGCCCTATATGCACTGATTCCACCAGAAACAGTGATGTGATTTGCGTAGTGGAAAGGCCACAGGATGTTTTTTTGATCGAAAAGTCGGGGTACTTTGACGGTAAATACCATGTGCTTGGAGGTGTGATCTCTCCTCTCCACGGTGTTACACCCGAAGATCTTTACATTGAGGATCTCGTTGAGAGGATTAAAAAAGAGGGTATAAAGGAGGTTATACTCGCCCTTTCACCCACGATCGAAGGAGATACGACTTCAATTTACATTAAAGAGAAACTGAAAGACCAGAAAGTCAAAGTCACGAGAATAGCAAGAGGTCTTCCAACCGGTATAGACCTCTCCTTCTCGGATGCTCTAACATTAAAAGAGGCTCTTCAGGGAAGAAGAGAGCTTTAGGAGGTTTGAATATGAAGAAAGCCTTCATCCTTTCAATGCTCATAACCTTTCTCTACGGAGAAACTGTGATAACAGTTTACAACGAAGGTGTGGCAGTGGTAAATGACACGAAAAAACTCTGGATTCCAGCAGATACCGGGTGGGTAAAGATAACCGGTGTACCGGAAAAAATTGATGCCTCGAGCGTAAAAATTGAAATTCCTGATGTCAAAATCCTTGAGGAAAACTACGACTACGACCTTGCCTCAATGGGAAAACTCCTTGAGAAGATGAGAGGAAGGGTGATCGATCTCGTGATGAAAAGTGGCACCGTACTCTCAGGAAAACTCGTTCACTTCGACCAGTCATCGATTTACCTACAGCAACAATCGAGATTATCTGTAATCAGGAGAGATCAGATTGTGCAGGTGAATTTTGAATCTGTTCCTGAACTGGCCACAGAACCGGTTTTGATGTTGAGAACTGTCTCGAGTTCCGAAGGAGAGAAAGAGGCCAGGATAACATACCTGACCGGTGGACTCAGCTGGGATGCAGAGTATATCGGGATTATAAAAGGTGACTCAATGGATTTCAGTGGATGGGTGTCCATCGATAACCGTAGTGGAGAATCCTTTGAAGATGCCCGGATCAGGCTCATCGCAGGCAAGATCAAAAGGGCAGGGAGAAAAGAGGTTTATAGAGGAGCGGTAAAAGCCACGGCAGCCCCTGAGGCCGCACCACCGGTCACGGCAGGCAGGACCTTCGAGTACCATGTGTACTCCCTGAACTTTCTTACAACTCTGAAAAATAACGAGAAAAAGCAGGTAAACTTCCTGAAAGACACCAGAGTTAAATTCGAAAAAGTCTTTCAGTACGACGGCAGGGGAGAGGATGTTCAGATCATCCTGAAATTCAAAAATTCATCGCAAACCGGCCCTGGAGTGCCACTTCCCGAAGGAACCGTCAGGATCTTCAAAGAATTGGATGATGGCAGTAAAGAATTTCTGGGAGAGGATAAAATTCCGCATACACCGGTAGAGAAAGAGGTTAACCTCAATGTGGGAGTGGCATTTGATATTAAGGCGAAAAGAACCGTTTTAAAGAGATTTAAACTGTCTGAAAGGGAAAGGGAGGAGGACATAAAGGTTGTGGTAACCAACTTCAAGGATAAACCTGTAACGGTTCATGTCGTTGACCACTTCTACGGATTCTGGGAGATTGTTCAATCAACCCACCCACCAAAGCTGAAGGATGCCTACACCGTTGAGTTCGTAGTGGATGTCGGACCACATGACAAAACAGAACTCGTTTACAGAGTCAGGCAGACATGGTAAAGGTAATGGATCTCGGGTTAGCCCCCTACGGAGAGGTATGGAAGCTCCAGCATCAGCTTGTGGAGAGGAGAAAGAAGGATCTGATCGACGATACACTGATTATCGTTGAACATCCACATGTGATTACTACAGGTAAACACGGTGACAGAAAGAATCTGAAACTCACACCTGATGAATACCGCAAGAGGGGTATAGAATTTTTTACCGTTGACAGAGGAGGTGATGTAACTTACCACGGTCCGGGCCAGATTGTGGGGTATCTAATATTCAAACTTAAAGATCACACGGGAAGTCTCCGGAAGTTCATCTACCTCGTGGAAAACGCAATAATTGAGGTTCTCAGAGATTATGGGATTGAATCAGAGAGGGACGAA
>JALSOY010000005.1 GCA_026986235.1 Caldifarciminota bacterium | reverse complement strand
TAGTACTAAATTTGAAACATGCAAAAGGACCTGTGCCCCCATTCTGGACAGGACCCTTGCTGACTCAGGGAAGAACCAGTCAAAACAAACCATCATGCCAAACTTGACACCTTTAAATTCAAACACTAAGAAGCCGGTATTTCCGGGTAGGAACGCCTCCTTCTCTTTAAAAAATAGGTGTGTCTTGCGATACACATGATATTTCCCTCCAGGTAAGATTGCTATTGACGAGTTGTAAACATGCCCACCGTCCAGTTCCGGGAAGCCAAGGACAATCATCATTCCCTTTTTGTCTGAAACTTCATACAGCATATCAAGTTTACTGTCCTCAGGAGAAAAGGCGTGGGGCCTCACATCATCCATCGAAAGAAACAGATAACCAGATGTGGCAAGCTCCGGCAGCACCACGAAGTCTGCGTCAATCTTCTCCACTTCCATGTGTATCCTCTCAAGATTTCTACCCGTTTCTCCGAGTATAGGTTCAAACTGAATTATTGCACCTTTCATTTCACCGTTTAATTCTAAGGCATGAAATACGAATTTTTGTATATTTATAAAGAGCCTGGTTTGTTTCAGTATAACATTTCTTAAAAATCATTTTGTAATATTTTGTGACACCTTGACTGTTAGCCAGGGGTTGTTTATCTATTTTTTAAAAGGAGGATGATGGTTATGAGCCGGAAAATCATCACATTTGACATGATTAAGAAACTCAGAGATTTTTCTGATGGGAAAAACCTCTTTACGAGCTTTTACCTTTCCACTGTTCCAGAGAGGGGTGATTTCGTGGAAAGAGCCTTGGAGATGTTGAGAAAAGCCAGGAAAGAGCCTGGAAACTATTCAGAGGAGGAGAGGAATTTTATAGAAGAGGATCTAAAATCCATAGAGGACTTTGTTAAAAACACCCTTGTACACCAGGTGAAGGATCCTGACCCATACATTGTTAAAGGTGTTGCAATTTTTTCGTCAAAGCAGGGTGGAATCTTCCAGGTATATCACCTGCCCAATCCTCTCAGAGAGAGGATAGTGATTGACTACTCCCCTTTCATAAGGCCCCTCACCCTCCTCCTTGATGAATACAAAAGGTACCTCGTTGTTGTGGTTGACTACAAGAAGGCAAGGTTTTACGAAATGTTTATGGGAGCAATTGTGGATACAGGAAAGATTGTGGATGTGAACCAGAAGGCGAGGCTGATCTCTCCACCTGCCAGGTTGAAGAGAAAGTACGACTATAAAAAAGCGGAACATTTTCTTAAAGTGGGTGAAGTGCTGGATATTCTGATGCAGGCAAAAGAGATAGACCTTGTGATAATCGGGTCGCCTGACAGGATTAAAGATGAGCTTTATCTTTATCTACCCTTCAGAATAAGGCAGAGAATCGCAGGTAGCTTTCACGCCGATCCAGATGAAAAATTAGATTCAATTCTTGAGAAGGCAAGGAAGGTTGAAGAGGAGTTTGAAAGGGAAGAGGAAAAGATGATCGTTGAAGAGCTAAAAGATAGACTGAAGACGGGACAACTTGCCGTTTCGGGCCTTAAGGATACTCTCGATGCGCTGATGCACAACCAGGTACAAACACTTATTGTGGAATCTGGTTACGAAGTGTCCGGCGTAAGATGCCCCGTATGTGGATTTCTTGGAACAGACGAAGAAATATGTCCCGTGTGCGGCACAAAAACCCTGAAGGTTCAAGACATTATTGATGATGCCATCGAAGAGGCGATTGAACAGGGAGCGTCGGTTGAACATGTGATAAACAAAGATCTTATCCGGCCCCTGGGTCACATAGGCGCCCTTTTAAGATTTGAAGGCTCATGAAAAAGGTTCTATTTATCTGTACTCATAACTCAGCACGCTCTCAGATGGCCGAGGGTCTGATGAACCACTTTATGGGAAACAGGTTTTCCGCATCAAGTGCAGGCACTCACCCTTCAAAGGTACACCCCCTGGCAGTTGAGGTAATGAAGGAATTGGGTGTGGACATATCTCACCACAGATCAAAGTCGATCGAGGAGTTCAGAGGTAAACATTTTGACATAGTCGTTACAGTATGCGACGACGCAAAAGAGACCTGCCCTTTCTTTCCTGGTAAGCTGGTTGTACACAGAAGTTTTCCCGATCCATCATCGTCGGATGACATAGGAGTTTTCAGAACTGTGAGGGATTTGATCCTGGACTGGATCCTCGACTTTTTCGGCTCAACTGAAACTCCAATTCCAGTCAAGTGATTTTCCAGTATTTTGTTGTTAAGACCTGCTCAGGGGATTATAATATCCTGCGCTAATCCCAAAACCCTGAAAGGAGGATTACGATGAGAAAGTATATTCTGCCAATTATAGCAACGATATTCCTTGTATCCTGTGCAACTTCACCCCACAAGTCGAGTGTAAAAATTTACATCCAGCAGAATAATTACAAAAAAGCAGTGAGAGAGGGTCAGCTGTGGGTAAAAGACGAACCTCAGAATCCTGAGGCCTACCTGTGGCTTGCCAGGGCGTACATTGGCACCAGGGACTATACAAAAGCCGCTGATAACTTTGAAAAGGTTTACCAGCTCGATAAAGAGAAAAAATTCGTCTCTCAGTTCGGTCAGACCGAGTATCTGACATTCTTCAACGCCGGAATAACAGCTTATAAAAATAACAATCTTGATAAGGCCATAGAGTATTTAAACTATGCAATTAAAATTAATCCCCGGGATCCCAAGGCATACCTGTCCCTGTCAAGTATTTACCAGAAGGCAGGGAAAAGCGAAAAATCCAAGGAAGCACTCAAAAAAGTGCTTGAACTTGATCCAGAGAATAAACAGGCCCTTTATTACCTTGGCCTCATGGAAGAGGTTGAAGGCAACACGGACAGAGCAAAAGAGTATCTTGAGAAGCTTGTCTCTCTCGATTCTTCCAATGCGCGGGCATACTTTGAACTTGGAGTTATCTACTTTAAGAAAAATAACTATGAGAAGGCATACGAAAACTTCATCAAGTCTGCAAACCTTGATACCACCAACGCAAATGCATGGCTTAACGCCGGTGTTTCTGCTCTTAACCTTAAAAAATACGACGAAGCCATTTCGGCATTTGAGAAGTATGTAAGCTACAAACCCAACGACAAAACCGTATGGATCAGCCTTGGAGAAGCCTACTTTGAGAAGGCCGTAAAAGATACTAATAATATAAGCGAGGAGTACCTGAAAAAGGCAATCGATGCCTTCAATCAGGCGAGGGAGCTCGATCCAGAGAACCCCGATGTTTACTTCTACCTGGGAAACACCTATAAGGTGCTGGGTGAAGTTTCCAGGGATCCAGGTGAAAGAAAAATCTACAAAGAAAAGGCCATTGAAATGTTTAAAAAGGAACAGGAACTGAGGAACAAAAAATGAAAATGGACTACCTTTCGGTTACTGATCTCACGGCCGAGCTGACAAAGAAACTCATAATTAAAGCAATAGATTTAAAAAAACAGAATTACAGGGGTAACGAACTCAAAGGTAAGACCGTGGCGCTCATTTTCGAAAAACCGTCTCTGCGCACGAGGACGACCTTTGAAGTGGCAATATTTCATCTTGGTGGTTATCCCATTTATCTTGCACCGGGTGACATAAAGCTTGGCGTAAGAGAACCCGTGAAAGATGTTGCGAGAAATCTGGATAAATGGGTTGATGCAATTGTGGCCCGTGTATTTGATCATAGGACACTCCTGGAGCTTTCAGAATACGCAAGGATACCGGTGATCAACGCTCTTTCTGATCTTGAGCACCCCTGCCAGGCTCTTGCAGATTTTATGACCATCTACGAAATTGCCGGAACTTTTGATGTAAAGCTGAGTTTTATAGGAGACAGTAACAATGTGGCGAATTCTCTCATGCTCCTTTCTGCAATGATGGGTACGGATTTTTCTCTCGCTCATCCACCCGGGTACGAACCGGATTCCCTGGTGGTTGAAAAGGCACTTGACCTTGCAGCAGAATCTGGCAGTGTAATAACCATTACCACAGATCCTGTTGAGGCGGCAAAACATGCAGACTTCGTCTATACTGATGTATGGACATCCATGGGTCAGGAGTCAGAGAGGGAAAAGAGAGTGCGAGACTTTCAGGGTTATCAGGTAAACAGCGAGCTTCTCGAATATGCATCAAAGGATGTGAGGGTTATGCACTGTCTTCCTGCTCACAGGGGTGAGGAGATAACAGAAGAGGTCATGGAGTCGGAAAGGTCGGTTGTATTTCAGCAGGCGGAAAACAGGTTGCACACGGAGAAATCGTTGTTTCTGGAGATATTTAAGGGGTAAACTATTGGGTGGGCGGCGCCAGAGGCGCCGCCCACCTTTTCATAAATAACAATGATAATCGCTATAGGTTCTGATCACAGAGGTTACAGGCTGAAGGAGATCCTCAAAACCTTTCTGTCCTCTAAAGGCTACAGGGTCCTTGACTTCGGGACTCACAGCGAGGAGTCCTTTGACTACCCCGATGCCGCCATTCCTGTGGGTGAAGCCGTCGCATCCGGAAAGGCTGATTTTGGAATCCTCATCTGTATGACAGGAATCGGTATGTCCATTGCCGCCAACAAAGTCAGGGGCATTAGAGCTGCCCTCGTGACCGCTCTGGAATTCGCAGAACTTTCAAGAAAACACAACAACGCCAATGTTATCTGTCTCCAGGGGGGATATGTTGATCCCGAGGATGCAAAAAACTTTGTCCTTAAGTTTTTCACCACTGATTTCGAGGGGGGACGCCACCTGAGAAGAATCAAAAAGATCGAAAAATACGAAACTTCCAGCCAAAAAGACTTTTCCTGAACTTCCATGAAAATTCCCCCAAGAGTTCGTTTTCGTAAACCAACATTGCCATAAATAAATGTTACCATTACAATTGCAATTGTGAAAATATCAACTAAACTCAGGTATTCAGTGAGGTTGCTTCTCGCCCTCGGAGAGAAAGATGAGGTGTTGAGCACTTCTGAACTCGGTAATAGGCTTGCCGTATCCCCTCTATACCTCGTGTCGAAGAACCGGAAAGGTGTCCCTTCTCTTCAACATGTAAAACGAGGAGGCTCTGGATAAAGCTTAAAAACTGTATAGAGGAATTCCTGAAAAATGTCACACTTAAAGATTTGATCGAGGATACATTTTGAGGTATCAACCGTGAGCACTCTTCCAGGTGCCATACTCATTGGTGTTATGCCACCCGGACACTGTATAAAAAAGGAGAATAAGTTATGAATAGACGGGAATTTATCAGATTGGTCGGCGCTGTTACAGCAGGTGCAATAGGTGAGTTTTTTATCCCATCGTCTCTTTTAGGTAAGGAAAAGAGAGGGAGGTTTAACCCGGATGTGGAGATTCAGCTTTCTGCCGTTGAAGATAGTGTCGAGATATTTAATGGAAAAAAGACGAATGTCTGGAGATACAGAGGTAAGCTGATTAAAGGGCCCTCAGGTTCAGTAGAAAACCTGGACAGTTATCTCGGTCCTGTTATTAGGGTAAAAAGGGGAGATAAGGTTAGGGTCATCTTCAGAAATGACATACCAGATAAAACCATAGTGCACTGGCACGGATTACATGTGCCTGAGAGGGCTGATGGTCATCCGAGGTCTGTCATTGGCAGGGGAGACACTTACATTTACGAATTTGAGGTGAAAAACAGGGCAGGT
>JALSOY010000004.1 GCA_026986235.1 Caldifarciminota bacterium | reverse complement strand
GACCTGAACAGTACTCCTGCAAGCCTCAGAAAAATCAGGTTGGCAAAAACATGCCCCAGTGCCACGCCCCAGAAAAGGGATGTCCTCATGTAAACACCACCAAGTACAAAACCCGCAAGGGTGGCAAAAACGAAGTTTTTAAAACCAAGCCCTATGTGGTGAAGGCCGAAAAATAAAGAAGAAACAAAGAGTCCGAACCACCCGAAACCAAAGGCCCTCAGAACATAGGCACGCCACACAACTTCCTCCAGAATAGAACCCACCACAAATAAAATAAATACCGGTACAGAAGAGTACGGACCCGGGAAATCGTAGGATTTTCCCTTCCAGAATTCAAAGGCAAAGCCCAGAAGTCCGATTAAAAACCCGGTAATTAACGCCACGAGTAGAGTTTTACACGGAGATGTGAATTTAAATGTATCGAGACCGAATTCCTCCCTGATCTTCAAGAAAGAAATAGTCGCCCACAGAAGTATGTTGAAACTTACAAGAACTTCTGCGAGGTACGGGTTATTCACATCAAGTCCAGAAAAGTAGGCGATGGTAAACCACAGAAATAGAGCAAGGGGCATCCCCACTGCGACAAACCACTGCATTTCACATACCTCCTTTTACTTTGTAATGCAAAGTATAATTCAACACAAACAAAGTGGCAAGCCTATAACCTTGAGGGCATCCCCGGGACCTGTGGACTTTCAGAAGACAATTACAGTGAGAATTTAATTGACTTTCTGTGCTGTCATAAAAGCAGTATTTCACCCAATCAAATATGTCAAATCTGTCGCCAATCAGCTCCGCCGCAAGCAGATTTCATCCCGCTTAACCGGATGGAGATCCTTTACGAGTTCAATAGAATTTAAAGTACCACATCCCATAGATTTCCAGAAAGAATATAGTACCTGCAGTAAGACAAAGTGATAGATCGACTTTTCACCACGCCCGAGAACTCCATTTTCGGCTGCTTTCACGAGTTTTGGAGCGATGCCTATCCGCCTGAATTCAGGAACCACAAATATCTCTTCAATCCAGAAAACTGCATCCTTGTGGCAAGTCGAGACTCTTACGAATCCTAAGGGTTTTGATTTTTCATAGCCCATCAGCACGATGTCATTGCGTCTAAAAGCCTTTTGCGATTCCTCCTCAAGGTCGGTTCTGGCGGGTGGACGCCAGCCCTGTTTGCGTCTCAACTTCCGGAAGAAACGGTACAGGAGATCAGCAAAATCGTCTAAGTTATTCTCGTCTAATCGGTCAATTCTTATTTTCACAAGATATTCCTCCTTATCGATCAATTTGAATTTCAATTCCCCCGTTTCTCCCTTCTCCAAAGGGGGATTTTGTGTGGGTAGTTATCTACCTGCACCCCTGGAGAAGGGGGACCCGGTTTTCCAGAATCCGCCATTGCTAAAAGGGGGAGGGGTTAAACACGATGCCGATAGGAGATACAAAGAAAATTATGGGTCATCCGGAAAAGACAATTACCAATCCTGCGGCAGACTAAATGTCTCTTACCAGTTTCTCATTCATAAAAATCCTCATGTGCTGCTCAGGGACGGAGAAGTTGACCCTGTTATCCCTGACCTCACCCCTTTTCGTCACCGCCCGGACGATGTGGTTTCCAAACTGAATGTTTAAGATCTCGTTATAACCTATATTTTCTCTCAGCACGATTGTTCCGGACATCCCGGTCCTTCTCAGTTCCACATACTCAGGCCTGAATCCCAGCTTGAACCTTTTTATTCCGTGAGTTTCCAGAAACTTCCTGATCTTCGCAGGTATATGGAATTCGAGGCCATCCACGCGTGCCTCTCCATCAAATTCCACCTCCAGCAGGTTCATGGGTGGAGTACCGATAAAACCTGCTACTCGGGTATTTTCAGGATACTCATAAATTTCCTCTGGTGTTCCCACCTGATTGATCTCCCCATCGAACATCACTGCTATTCTGTCACCCAGTGTCAGGGCTTCCACCTGATCATGAGTCACATAGATAACTGTATGCTGAAGTTTTCTGTGAAGTCTTTTGAGTTCACCACGCATTTCTGCCCGAAGGAGGGCATCAAGGTTTGAAAGAGGCTCATCCATCAGGAGCACATCAAAGGGGGTGGCAAGGGCACGGGCAACGGCCACCCTTTGCCTCTGGCCCCCTGAGAGCTGTGATGGATACCTGTCAAGAAGGTTTTCTATTTTGAGAAGTCTCGATACTTCTGATACTTTCTTTCCAATGGTAACTTTATCAACTCCCCTCATTTTCAGGCCAAAACCTATGTTGTCGCGAACGCTCATGTGTGGAAATATGGCGTAGTTCTGAAAAACCATTGATACATTCCGCCTCTGAGGAGGTAGATCTGTAACATCCCTTCCTCCAATAAAAATTCTACCAGAATCAGGCCTCTCCACACCTGCCACAAGCCTCAGTGTCGTGGTTTTACCGCAACCCGAAGGGCCAAGAAGTACCAGGAATTCTCCTGCCTCGACTTCAAGATTTATCCCTTTTAGAACCGTGTTTTTACCGTATTTTTTCTCAATATCTTCCAGTCTGACACTCTTACTTTTCACTCTGCAGACCTCCCCACATTTCAAATAGGTAGTTCCTGATAAGAAAGATGAAGACCATTGCAGGAAGGGATAAAAAGAATCCGGCCGCATATTTGAAATAAATTGGAGACGCCTGCATCACATTCAAAACATGGGCTGAAAGGGTTCTATTCTCAACAGTAAGTATGCTTGCGGCAAAAACCTCGTTCCACGATGTTATGAATGTGAAGATAAGCATGGCGGTTATTCCAGGCAGGGCCATGGGCAGGGTTACTTTTAAAAAGGTCTTCGTCTTTGACGCTCCAAAGATGTACGCAGCTTCCTCGAAATCCTTTGAGATTTTAACAAATATCCCGGTCAAAATTATAATCGCAAAGGGCAGGGCCATGGCAGCATGGAGTAAAGCGACGCCAAGGAGACTATCGTACAGCCTCATGGCTATGTAAAGGTTTGTAAGAGGTATGGCGAGCAACGGAATGGGTAACATGCGGGATGTGAGTATAAAAAGCATGATAGAATCTCTACCTCTGAATCTGCGCCTCGACAATGCGTAGGCTGCCGGTAAGGAAACTACAAGAACTATGAGTATGCTGATAAATGCCACGACCACACTGTTTAAAAGTGATCTTACCGTTCCATGAGCTTCAACAAAAAATCGCAGGATGTCAACAGAAACCTCCCGGGGTATGAAAGGTTTTGGAAAAGAAAACACCTCCTTTCTTGTTGACAGAGAAAGGGAGCTTATAAAGTATATAGGAAGGAGCACCCAGAGTATCAGTATAAGGGCAAAAAGTGTTTCAAGGAGTTTTCTCACTACCCTCATAGTTCCTGTCTCATAACTCTAAGATATACGAATGTGAAGAATACGGAAATCAGGATAATGATAAGTGCGTAAACCGAGGCGATGTGTGGATTCCTGTAAAGCGAGTACCAGAAAAAGGCCTCTCCAGAAAGAACCGGTATCATGTCTCCGGCGAGAGCCAGGACGACCGCAAACATCTGAAAAGCGAAGATGGTTCTTATGATCAATGCTGATTGAATCGAGGGCTTGAGAAGCGGCAGGGTCACGAAGTAAATTTCTTTTATAAAGCCGGCCCCAAAAATCCTTGCCGCTTCGTGAAAGTCTTTTTCTATCATCTGGAGCCCGGCAACAAGGATCAAGAGTACTATTGATGTTGCCCGCCAGTGTTCGGCCAGAACAACAGCAAGAAAGAGGAACCATGTATTCTGGTACGAAAGAAAGTATATGGGCCTTTTGATTAAACCCAGTGAGTACAGGAACGAGTTTAAAAAACCACTTTCGCTGAAAACCGAGAGGAAAATCAGGCCTGCAGCGAGATCCGATATGGCAAGTGGTATCGAAACGATAAACATTAGCCAGGAACTACCCCTGCGGGTGATGTAGAGTGCAATAACAAAAGCGGTTACAAGTTGTAATGGAATTATCGTTACAACGAACAGAACGGTGTATTTGAGAGCCGAGTAAAACCTTACATCCTTTATGGTCTTAACAATGTAATCCAGTGTGAATTTACCGGAATCGTTAAAGAAAGCGAGCTTGAATGCACTACCGAAGGGACTCAGAAAGAAGAAAAGGATGTATAAAACGAGTGGCGCAAGCAGGAGGTAGATCTTTTCATCTGATCTCATAGTCAGGATAAGGGAGTCGTGCGCCGGTCTCCCTGTAAAGTTCTTTCAACCTTTTACCGTAAATCTTGAGCACCCGGGACGGATTTTTCTGTTTTAAAATAACTTCTCTGAAAGTATCACGGTAAATCTTTGTAAACTCCCCGCTTCTCTGGCCAAGGCCACCCGGGATAAAAGAGACTATGAGATCACTTTTCCTGCTCTGATCCGAAACACCTGCGTAGATCAGGGCAGTTGGTGAACCTCCCTCCTCAAATTTTACATTTGAAATAACAGGCATGAATCCCGTCCCCTCCAGCATTCTTTTCTGAATTTCTCTGGAGAGGAGGAATTTTATCAACTTCATTGCCTCCGCTTTTCGGTCTGAATAGGAAGTTATACCAAGACCAACGAGTACCTGAAGGATACCTCTTCCAGCCGGACCTCTGGGTGCCGGGAAAATCACAAACTGGTCGGGTCTTTCGATAATAGCATTCTTCAACCTTGAAATGTGGTCCCATGCGATCCACACCTCCTCGCTCAGGAGAGGAGTGTCCATTTTCTCCCACACGGAAGAACCGGGATTGGTGTGAGCCCACAGTTTTTGAAAAAATAACCACATCTTTACACCGAGACTATCGTCAAAGTGGATTATCTGTGCACCGGTAAAGGAAGGATAAAGGTATCCGTGAATAAATCGGTGAATCAGGCCCCGTGGCCCTGCAGGGAGGCCAAAAAGTTTCCTCCCCGTTGCATCCTCGATGTTTTTCGACCAATTTAGTAAATCCTCATAGCTCAAATCGTCGATTCTTGCGCCATCGGGAAGATACCTGAGTGCCTTTTTGTTACAGACAAATATGTATGTCGTCTGAAGCCAGGGCACATAAATAATCCTACCGTCCATCTTGATATACTTCGTGGCCGATGGTACAAAATCCACACCGAGGCTGCTGAAAAAGTCGTTCAAAGAAAGAAATGCCTGTGATATACCTTCGTAATCACTTGAAAGACCTGCTGTAAGGTCGATCTTACCACGACCGGATTTGAACTCGGATATAATCCTGTCCTGAAATTCACCGTAACCTGTGCCGATAAATACAGTTTTTACCCCGTACCTGCTCTCAAATTCAGATAGGACATTCCTTCTGAACCATTCCGACTCCTCGACAGGCACGAGCTGTGTTGAAAGAAAGTAAATCCTTGTGGCAGAAAGGCCAAATGGGAGAAGAATCAAAATCTTTATGAGGATTCCTGCAATTTTTTTCATAAAAACTATTCTAACTCAATATCCTCGAACAGGTCAAATCCCACAGATCGGTAGAAGAAAAACTTAAAAAATCCCTTTTTCAGGGGGATTTTACACGACCAAAATCCCTCCTTCTTTAGAAGGGGGACAAAGGGGGATGACTACCGCTTAAAAACGAATTGACTGTAATTCCACAGGAAGCCTGCCTTTAAATCTAACAGGGCGCCGCCCGAAGGGCGGCGCCCTCACTTCACCACTATAAACCTCAACCCCA
>JALSOY010000003.1 GCA_026986235.1 Caldifarciminota bacterium | reverse complement strand
CTCCTCCACATCCGAGTAATCCACAGAATTTTCCACATAGTTTTCCACACACTTTTCCACATATTTACATATATTAATTATCAACAACAACCATACTAATAAACAACAACTATTATTGGAGGGGGAAACAGGGGGATTGAATTCAAGCGGTGGGTATTCCCATTCTGCGAAGGGTCTCTAAAGTCCCCCTTTGAACACCCTCCAATGTATCATTGACAAACCTCCTATGTAAAGTTTATCATTTTGCCGATGCTCCACATATCATATCGTTTTCATACCCTCCTGTGGTTCTGGCATGGGGGTTAACCTTACCCCCATGCGAGGCATTTCCCTTCAAATAACATAGTTCCCACACTTCAAAAAAAGGAGGTGTCATATGAAGAAGTTTCCCCGTAAGACGCATATAGAGGAAATACCAAAAAAATGGTACAACATAAAAGCGGACATGGACAGGTTACCCGATCCTCCTCTAAATCCTGCAACTGGAAAACCCATAAGGCCGGAGGATTTGAGTGCCATATTTCCCGTGTCCCTGATTGAGCAGGAGGTCACCACGGAAAGAGAGATAGAAATTCCCGCTCCCGTTTACAGGGTTTACGAAATGTGGAGGCCCACTCCCCTCGTTTATGCCGCCAATCTCAGGGAAAAACTGGGCCTAAAGGCCCATATATTTTACAAGTACGAAGGGACTTCCCCTCCCGGTAGTCACAAACCAAATACGGCGGTTGCCCAGGCATACTACAACAAGCTTGAGGGCATAAAGAGGTTGACCACGGAGACGGGGGCAGGTCAATGGGGCTCTGCCCTTGCCTTTGCAGGGTCCATCTTTGATCTCGATGTCAAAGTTTACATGGTAAAAATAAGTTATCTACAGAAACCGGGCAGGAGAATACTCATACAGAGTTACGGTGCCCGTATTGTACCGAGTCCCAGTGAGGAGACCGAGCCGGGGCGAAAGATTTTAGAGCAGGATCCCGAAAGTCCCGGGAGTCTTGGAATAGCGATAAGTGAGGCGGTTTTTGAGGCTGCAAACTCCTCGGATACGAACTACTCACTTGGTTCAGTCCTTGATCATGTACTGCTTCACCAGACGGTTATAGGACTCGAGGCCAGAGAGCAGTTTCAGAAGCTCGGTATCTATCCTGACATCCTCATAGGATGTGTGGGTGGAGGCTCCAATTTTGCAGGTTTCACCTTTCCCTTCATTGGTGATAAGTTAAGAAAAGAGAAAAAGGATCTGCGGGTTGTGGCTGTGGAGCCAAAGGCATGTCCGACATTGACAGAAGGTAGATACGATTACGATTTTGGTGACACTGCGAAGCTCACTCCTCTTTTGAAGATGTTTACTCTGGGCTACGACTTCGTACCACCACCCATTCATGCTGGAGGTCTAAGGTATCACGGAATGGCTCCGCTTGTGAGTTTACTGCACAGGGAAGGGGTGATCGAGGCGAGGGCGTATCATCAGACAGAGGTATTTAAAGCGGCTGTGGAGTTTGCGAGAGCAGAGGGGATACTGCCTGCACCTGAGTCAGCTCATGCGGTGAAAGCGGCGATTGATATTGCAAGGGAAGTGGACGACGAGGTTGTAATTGCGTTTAATCTATCCGGACACGGCTACTTTGATCTATCAGCATACGATGCGTACTTAAAGGGGGAGCTGCGTGATGTTTAAAGGTGATGGGGGGCGAAGGCGTTTCACGCCTTCGCCCCCCATCTATAACAGAAATTTTGAGGCGATGACCCCCCCCTGGTGAAGGGGATTTGCCGTCTTCCAAAATCCCCCTTGGTGAAGGGGGAAACAGGGGGATTGCATTTTTAGCCGTATGGATCCTCTCTTATCCTCCCTCTTGCGAAGGGGGATCCTGGTTTCTAAAGTCCTCTTCGATAAAAGGGGATTTTTCGAACACCACCATCTGTTGACGAGATTTTCACCATCACTTTAAAATTTGTCATGTGAACTTCCTCAGTCTTTTAAAATACGCAAGAGAAAGGGGTGCGTCCGATATTCACCTGAAACCGGGTAACCCACCGATCATCAGGGTTTTTGGTAAACTCTTCCCCATCAGAGACTACCCTGATCTTACAGATAATGAGTTGGAGAACATTATCGATACCATACTGAGGCCGGAACAGATGGAGCTTCTCGAAAAAAACTTCTCTGTGGATGTCGGATTCTCCGATTCTTACGGTCGTTACAGGGTCAATATTTACAGGCAAAAGGGGAAGTATGCCATAGCTCTGAGAATAATACCGGCGAGAGTTAAAACCATTGAGGAGTTGAATCTACCACCAGTTATCAAAAAGATCGCCATGGAGGAGAGAGGTCTCATCCTCGTAACTGGCGTTGCAGGAACGGGTAAATCCACCACCCTTGCCTCCATGCTGGATCACATTAATCGGAACAAAACTGTGAACATCATAACCATCGAGGATCCCATTGAGTACGAGCTTAAGGAGGTCAGGAGTTTGATCTCCCAGAGGGAGGTGGGGCTCGACACCAGATCGTTTTTCTCAGGGTTGAAAGAGGCATTGAGACAGGATCCAAATGTCATTATGGTTGGTGAGATGAGGGACCTTGAGACGGTTTCAACGGCGTTAATGGCAGCTGAGACCGGACACCTCGTAATGTCCACCCTCCACACACTCGACGCAAAGGAAACTATAAACCGGATAGTCTCAATATTCCCATCTCACCAGCAGAATATGGTAAGATCACAGCTTGCCTCTGTTCTCAGGGCGGTTATTTCCCAGAGGCTGGTTCCAAGAAAGGATAGAAGAGGCAGGGTCCCCGCAGTCGAGATTATGGTTGTTACCGAAAGGATCAAGGAAATGATACTCTTCCCGGAAAGACTTTCCGATATTTACGACGCCATAGCAGAAGGGTATCTGCCCTACGGAATGCAGACATTTGATCAGTCCCTGTTTTATCTTTACAAACGGGGACTAATATCCAGAGAAACGGCTCTCGAATATGCAACGCATAAAGAAAGTCTGAGACTGAGGCTTGATGGGATCCTTGATTCATCGGACAAAACATGGTTTATTTTTGAGGAGCTGGCTCGTAAACACAGGGAAGAAAACTACGGAGGTCATCATGGGAATTGAGGATAAACTTAAGGAGCTTGAGGAGTTACGCAGGCTTGCCCGTTTGGGGGGCGGTGAAGAGAGGATAAAGAGACAGCACGAAAAGGGTAAGCTCACAGCCCGTGAGCGGCTTGATCTCCTCCTCGATGAAGGTTCTTTTCAGGAGATTGATCAGTTCGTCACCCACAGAATATACGACTTTGGACTTGAAAAAAGAAAGATTCTCGGTGACGGAGTTGTAACCGGATTTGGAACAATTAACGGTAGGCTGGTATTCGTATTTTCTCAGGATTTCACCGTTTTTGGCGGGACCCTATCACTGGCGCATGCCGAAAAAATAAAAAAGATCATGGATATGGCGATGCGTGTGGGAGCTCCCGTCATCGGCCTGAACGATTCAGGCGGTGCAAGAATACAGGAGGGTGTTGGTAGTCTCGCCGGTTACGCCGAGATATTTTTGAGAAATACCCTTGCCTCTGGCGTAATTCCACAGATTTCAGCCATCCTTGGCCCTTCAGCAGGCGGTGCCGTTTACTCCCCTGCCCTGACAGATTTTATTTTTATGGCACGGGGTACGAGTTACATGTTCATAACAGGTCCTGATGTGGTGAAGAAAACCACCCACGAGGAGGTAACACACGAGGAACTTGGAGGAGCCGATGTACACGCCGAAAAGTCCGGAGTTGCCCACTTCGTTTACGACACCGAGGAAGAGGTGTTTATGAACATAAGAAAGCTCCTCGAATATCTTCCGCAGAACAACATGGAAGATCCACCGAGGGTAACGCCCAACGACGATCCTGAGAGAAGGGATCCTGAACTCAGAAAGATCGTGCCCGATGACTCCAATCAGCCTTATGACATGAAGGAGGTGATTTACAGGGTGGTGGATAATGGGGAGTTCTTCGAGGTACACGAACACTTCGCACCAAACATAATTGTGGGATTTGCCAGGATATACGGAAGGCCTGTGGGAATTGTAGCCCAGCAGCCAATGTATCTTGCAGGTGCCCTTGACATCAACGCTTCTGTAAAAGCTGCAAGATTTGTAAGGTTTTGCGATGCATTTAACATCCCGATTATAACTTTTGAGGATGTGCCGGGCTTCCTTCCCGGTGTGGCACAGGAGCACGGGGGAATTATTAAACATGGTGCGAAACTCCTTTATGCCTATTCAGAGGCAACAGTGCCGAAGATAACGATAATTATCCGTAAGTCCTACGGCGGTGCTTACTGTGTCCTGGGTTCAAAACAGGTGAGGGCTGACATAAACCTTGCCTGGCCGACCGCTGAAATTGCCGTTATGGGTCCTGAAGGTGCAGTTGAAATTATTTACAGAAAAGAATTGAAGGAAGCGGAAGACCCGGACGCCCTCAGGAAAAAGCTCGTACAGGAGTACAGGGGAAAGTTTGCCAATCCCTATTATGCCGCTTCCCTCGGATACATCGACGATATAATTGATCCTGCTGATACGAGGCCGTGGCTCGTCAAGGCCCTGAGAATACTCGAAAACAAAAGGCAGAGTATTCCCCCAAAGAAGCACGGTAACATTCCCCTTTAAACGGTGCAGCCTGACACGGCCTCTTGAGGAAAACCTCTTACATCTCTGTTATACTTTAATGCCATGAGTTACGGATTGATTCTATTTATCTTTCTCTCTGTCCCGAGAATACATGGCGTTGAGTTCCGTGGTAATCACAGTTTTTCATCAAAACAATTAAAAAGTGTAACGAAGCTCAAGAAGGGAGATTTTTTTTCAAAGGCAAAGCTCAGGGCAGGTATTGCCAGACTCAAAAAATTTTACAAGTCCAAGGGCTTCTACGATTTTCATGTAACACATGTGGAAGTCATCCCTGTAAAAAAGGGGGTGGACATCCTCATCGAAATGGATGAAGGAAAGAGGAAGGTCGTGAAAGACATCGTTTTTACAGGCCTTCTGACAGTTCAGCCGGAAAGACTGAAAAAAATTTTTAACTATCCCGTTCCCGGGTACTACGACGAAGATAGACTGGGGGCAGGAGAGAGTAACCTCGTGAGGTTTTACGAGGATAACGGGAAACCTTTCGTTAAGTTCACCCGTGAAATTGAGGGTACCGATTCAGTAGTCGTTATTTACAGTATTGACGAGGGACCAACAGTTTATGTCGGACAGGTTGAGATAGTGGGTAACAGGAGGGTGAGGAGCACGATCATACGCAGGGAGATCGTTATAAAACCGGGGGATATTTACAAAATTTCCAGGGTGGTGGAATCACAGAGGCGCATCTATATGACGGGCCTCTTTCAGAGCGTTCAAACCAGAATATCGGTCACGAACACCAGGGGAGATACCGTGAAGCTCGTCTTTATTGTGCAGGAGTTAAAACCCGGGTATGTGGAAATCGGTGGAG
Source organism: Caldifarciminota bacterium (assembly GCA_026986235.1). Classification (GTDB taxonomy): domain Bacteria; phylum Hydrothermota; class Hydrothermia; order B15-G9; family WFZT01; genus WFZT01. Next base: position 344 of record JALSOY010000003.1, on the reverse strand, counting down.
GTTATCACTCTCCATTTGATTTACAGGCAAAACTTGCTCTGGGTCACAAAAATCTTTTTAACAACGCCCAGTACGGTGAGATGAGATTCAATGTAATTACAGACATTAAAAGGCTAATCCGTGAGAGGGTGGATGTGACCTACGGTGAGCCGTACTTTTTGAACTTCAACATAGAGGCCCGGCTGAAGGTAACTTATTTTAGAGACATAAGAGATGAAGAGGACTACATATCAACGGAATTCAAATTGAGCAAATACATTTCTTCCAGATTCAGAATTGAGGGTGCCCTGACATGGAAAAAGAATTATCTCAGACCTGAAGAGGGTCAGGGGGTGATAAATTCC
>JALSOY010000002.1 GCA_026986235.1 Caldifarciminota bacterium | reverse complement strand
CAGCTTTCTCTTCCACCTTTTCAGCGTCGGTAATCTCTTTCTTTTCCTCTTCGAGAGGACTATCGTTTGGAGTATTGTGGAGATTTTCTTCTCTTGCTCTTTCCATACTTCATTCTCTCCTTTTCTCTTGGATCTCTGGAAAGCATTCCATACTTTTTGAGGGTGGGCTTCAATGTCTCATCGTACTGATACAGGGCTCTTGCAATAGCATGCCTGATTGCGCCGGCCTGGCCAGAGAGTCCGCCTCCTTCCACCTTTGCAATGATTGCAAACTTGCCCTCCATTCCTGTCACCTTCAGAGGTTCGAGGGCATGGATCACCAGATCCTCCCGGCCAAAATAGGATTTCAGATCCCTGCCGTTCACAATGGTGATGGGCTTAACTCCTTCTTTCAGTCTTATACGGGCAACTGCCCTTTTACGGGAACCTGTGGCGAAAATGATTTTTGGTCCCTCCATCAATTACCTCCTAATTAAAACTGTTTATGTCAAAAACTTCAGGTTTCTGAGCCTGATGCGGATGAGCAGAGCCAGAGTAAACCTTGAGTCTCTTGAGCATTCTCCTGCCGAGCTTGTTCTTGGGGAGCATCCTTCTGACAGCGAGCCTGACGAGTGCCGCTGGATTTTTCTGAAAGATTTCACGCGCCGTCCTCGCCTTCAGTCCACCGGGATAGAAAGAGTGCCTGTAATATATCTTCTGATTCCACTTCTTCCCCGTGAGCCTGATTTTATCAGCATTTACAACAATAACAAAGTCACCTGTATCAATGTGGGGCGTATAGATTCTCTTTCTCTTACCCTGAAGAAGAAGCGCTATCTTTGAAGCGAGACGCCCCAGGCTCTGATCTGTTGCATCAACTATCAGCCATCTCCTCTCAATTTGATCCGGCTTTGGCAGAAAAGTCTTCATAGTATAATTCTCCTCCTTGAAAATCGGGAAACTTATATTACGCCCACTACCCTATAAAGTCAACCTTTGGTGGATTTTTCTCACCTGACTTTTTATTATACTCCAGATTCCTGAGTATTTCCACTTGACACCGTGCGGTTCATAGTGTATTATTTCAGTAATACACTGGAGACAAACAGATGAAGATAGAGTTTGACGAAAGCAAGCCCATATACCTGCAAATAGCGGACGCAATAAAAAAGGCCATTGCCAGAGGGGATTTTTCAATGGGTGAAAAGGTCCCGTCAGTTAGAGAGCTCGCCCTTGAAATAAAGGTGAATCCCAATACGGTACAGCATGCCTATCAGGAACTGATAAGAGAAGGAGTGCTGTTTACAAAAAGGGGACAGGGGAATTTTGTCACCGAGGATCCGAAAAAAATAAGAGATCTAAAAATGGAACTCGTTAACAGAATTGTTGAAAATTTTGTAAAAGAAATGGAAGAGCTCGGTTACAGAATCAAAAAAGATACCCTTACAAACTTACTGGAGGAAGAAAATGATAGAGGTTAAGAATCTTGTAAAAAACTACGGGGCCACAAGGGCACTGGACGGTGTTAGTTTTCGCCTCGAAACCGGCAGAATCCTCGGCCTTGTGGGTCCGAACGGCAGTGGTAAATCCACTCTACTTAAAATCATCGCGGGTATTTCCTCTTACAGAGATGGAGTCGTCAGGGTTATGGGGGAAAAACCCGGTAAATCCACGAGGTATTTCACATCTTACATACCCGAAATAGATGCACTTTACAGGGATATGACTATTGGAGATCATGTTAACTTTGTAAAGGGGTTTGTGAGTGATTGGGACAGCTCGAGGGAAAAGGAACTCTATGAACTCCTTGAGCTTCACCCGGATCAAAAGATCAAGTCCCTTTCAAAGGGTTTCAGGAAAAGGGTTCAGATACTTCTTGGCCTATCAAGGAAGGCAAAGGTCTTTCTCCTGGACGAGCCTCTTTCGGGTATCGATCCTCTTTCAAGATCTCTCATCCTCGACGCCCTTCTCAAGATATTCTCATCTTATGAATCAACTGTCATCTTCTCCACTCACATCGTAAAAGAGGCGGAAAACATGTTTGACGAAGTGATTTTCCTTAAAAAGGGAATAGTAATTCTCGAGGGAAGTGCGGATGAACTCAGGAAAAAATTCGGTAAGTCCATAGAAGACATCTTCAGGGAGGTTTATCATGAACATCCTCAGGTTATTTAAAAAGGAGCTGGAATTTCACAAGCTTCAGGCAGGTATATTGACCCTCGTGGTGTTTCTGATCCTTTCTTACCTGAGGGGTAAAATCAGCTCTCCGGGAGGGTTCCTCGCCCTTTCTTCCATCTCGTTTGTCGTTTTATTCGTTGCCATTTTCATTACTACCTATACGACGACAAAAAGGGAGTTCGACCAGGGGACGATATACTTTTTGCTTCAGATGCCCGTAACTCTTGAGGAGATCCTGGTTTCAAAAATTCTTGCAGTTATGTTTGAAGGGGCGATTATTGCGCTTCTTGGATCGTTAATATCTTACGGGTATTTTATAAGCTACGAAAAGATTCCTGCTATTCCAGGCGATCTCGTTGCAAAGGTGATTCTTGTGATAGTAGCCATTTCTTTCCCGGTCGTCACGATGTTTTACTTCTCCTTCGCCGTCAGAATTGTGGCGCGCAGGTTTTCAGGACTTATCACATTTGCCTCTGTGATAACTGTTCTTTATATCGATAAATTCCTCATGACGATACTGGCGCCCTTTGGTGACACACCTATTCTCATCGCAAGGTATTTTTACCATCATATTTACATCAATGTGCAGGTGAGTCTCCAGGACTTTTTATTTTATCTTTTAAGTGGACTTTTGTCCGTTATTGCAGGTATTCTCGTTATAAAAAAGTTTAACACCCTTTAGGAGGTGAAAAAATGAGAAGATACATGTTGCTGGCAATTTTGTTTTTTGCCACTGCCTGCATAAGGGTTGAGGTCAACGCGGACGAAAATTTGAGTTTCGATTTCAAAACAAAAGTTCGCGGGGAGGTAACTCTTGATACTACTATAAAATTTGAGGTCGATCATCCGGGTAAATTCTCCTTCGAGCTTGAAAACATAAACGGAGACATAAGGGCTTTCAGAAGTCCAGGGCGGGAGATAAAAGTTGTACTTATGCCTTCAGAAAACGCATACGAAAGACTTAAAGTTTACAGATACGAAGACGAAGATGAAGCTGGCATTTATGTTAAGTCAAGGAAAAAATACTGGAAATGGAAAAACTTTGATGAATACAGAATAGACATAAATGTCTTCCTTCCCGAAGGAATTGGGAAGCTTGAAATTTCAACTGTTAACGGAGACATTCACTGTTTCGATGACCTTGTTGGAGGAGACATTGAGATCTCAGCTGTCAACGGCAGGATAAAGGGAAGGATCAAGGGAGAAAGTATCGATTTATCCAGTGTGAATGGTAGAATTAACACCCACCTCTCTGCTGAGGACATATCCGTTTCGAATGTTAACGGTGGTTTAGTGGTCGATCTTGAGAAATTCAATAAGACAGAAATCAGCAATGTCAACGGTTCCATACGGGTTACGGTTTATAGAAACCATGATTTCAGGGGAGAGATTTCCACTGTTACAGGGTCAATAGACATCGACGATGTGGAGGAATCTCCCTTCCTTAAACATCTGGAGAAATCCAGGTCCATTGTCGGTAAGTCCTACGAATTCATACTGGGGTCAGGGACATCAAAGCTGGAAGTTAGTAATGTTAATGGCTCTATTAGAATAAATCTGGAGGGTGGAACTATATGATGTCCTTTATCATGGCTCTATTGGTCTCAACCCTGACTGGCCCTTTTAAAAAGGTCGAAATCAAAAGTTCATCTGGTGACATCAGAGTAAGTATAGTTCACTCAAAGAAAATCAAAATACCTGAAAATGTGAAGCTGGAAAAGAGGGGAGCCTCCATCTACATTTTTGCAGGTGACGAGGATCTGCACATGGATGTGCCGGAGTCCACTGAAGCCATTATCGTATCTTCTTCTGATGGAGACATTTCGGTAAGAGGTAAAGGAGCCGCGTCTTTGCGAGTCAGATCGGGTTATGGTGACATAGAGGTAAAAATAGACACTGCAGGTGAGCTTTCTGTGAAATCACGATCCGGGTCAATCTATGTAAAGCAGCACAGGTGTGGAAAAACGACGATTAAGTCATCTACCGGAGATATAGTCTATTACGGCCCTGTATGCAATTCTTTATGGATATTTTCAAACTCTGGAGATATAAACATTTTCGCATCAGGCAGGCCAGTGAAGAGATTGAATGTTAAGAGTATCCACGGAGATGTTTCGATTTACTACCTTGAAACGGGTAAACTGGAGATACTTTCACCGGAGAAGGAAAAGTTAGACACTCGAGAGAAATTTGAACAACCTTCGTTGACGGGATATGTACCTCTTTATTCGTGGCAGAGATTTCCACTCGAGTACACGAGGGTTGATGGATTTGTCCTCAATGTCCCCGTTGAAAATCAGGACGATGGAGATTTTTACCAGGGATATGTGGGATATTCCTTTTCTGCAAGGCGTGTGGACTTTTTCTTGCACGGTATGAAAACTGCCGGGAAATTTGGACTGTACTTCATGGGATATTCAGAGAGGAGATCCCCTGACGCCATTTTCCTTTCCGATGGTGAAAATACCATTTCATCCCTGCTTCTCCACAACTCCTTTGCAGACTTTTATCACGGAACCGGTCTTGGTATATACGGGGTCCTGATCCTTGGCAGATTCTGGACCAGCGCAGGATACGAGAGGGAGGTTATAAAAAGTTTAGAGAAGGTCACGGACTGGTCGCTATTTTACAGGGATTCAAGATCTTTCCCGGAAAATCCTCCGGTCTTTGAGGGGACGGCAGAATTTTTAGGTGTTGAAGCCCGATACTTAAGTGAAAAACTCTTTGCGCGGGTTAATTTATCCAGACAGATAAATACAGAATACGGGAAATTCACAAAGGTGGTTGCAATCCTGAGGGGAAAGTGGATTACTAACGGAATTGAGGTTTATCCGTCTCTTGTTGCACAGTACTCGGATAGGGTTCTGAAACCGCCTTTTGATTTTTATCTCGGAGGTCCTTTTACCCTGCCAGGTTACACATGGAAGGAGTTTCACGGCTCAAAATGGATGTACCTTGGAAGTATATTCGGGAAATTGAGTATTCTCGATCAGGACTTTTTCGTTCAAATTGATGTCGGTCAGACAGAGACAGGTTCGAGGCCGGCAATTGATATAGGTGCCGGTGTTTATTTAGACGACTGTTACATCGGTATTGCGAGCCCGGTTGATGGAGAAGGTTACAGACTTTTTGGAGGACTGGACTGGAGGTTTGGATGGTAGGGATCCTCCTCGTTGCAATTATCTCGTTAACATTCAGCGCGGACGGTGTGAGGTATGTGGTGGTTGAAGGTAAAGTGAGGGGGAAGAAACTTACGGTTTATGGAACAGATGGGGATCTGGAGGTGGAGAGACTGGATGTAAATGTAGGGTATAGAGGTGATACGATGGTGGTTGAGATAAGGGGAGAGAGTGGGCTGGTGATAGGCGGGGCGGGAGCCCTTTTAGGGCTCCCGCCCCGCCTGATCAATTTAAATCTGTATGCCTCAGCATCAAACATCTTCCTTGACCTAAAAAAGCTCTCCTTTAGCAACATATTCATCCACTCCACAGGCTCAAGCATCTCCTTCTCTGACAGATCGGGTTTTCTCAAACTCTGTGATACCCTTATCGTGGAATCCTCACTTTCAAAAATTGAATTTTCTGGAGCCGGAGCAAGAAGTGTGTCGCTGGTCATTTTTGACTTCAAATCTACCATCAGCAGATTCAACTTCTTCGACATACGGTGGAAAAACATAAGGTTATAT
>JALSOY010000001.1 GCA_026986235.1 Caldifarciminota bacterium | reverse complement strand
AAGGATGCGTTCCTACCCGGAAATACCGGCTTCTTCGTGTTTGAATTTAAAGGTGTCAAGTTTGGCATGATGGTTTGTTTTGACTGGTTCTTCCCTGAGTCAGCAAGGGTCCTGTCCAGAATGGGGGCACAGGTCCTTTTGCATGTTTCAAATTTAGTACTACCCGGACTGGCCCAGAAGGGAATGGTCGTAAGATCGCTCGAAAACAGAGTATTTTCATTTACAGCAAACAGGATCGGAACAGAAGAAAAAGAAGGAATTTCCCTGAGATTCACGGGTATGAGCCAGATCGTTACTCCACGGGGTGAAGTTTTAAAAAGAGCTTCTGAGGACAGGGAAGAAATTTTGACTGTGGAATTCAATCCTGAAGATGCGAAGAATAAAAACATAACGGATCTGAACCATGTTTTCAGGGACAGGAGACCGGAGTTTTACGGTGAGATCTGCCGTTAATATTTTGATTTCAATAGTTTTTTTCTCTTCCATTTTCCCCATGAAAGATCCATGGTTCGCCCGGGATAAAGCACTTCACTTTTCAGTTTCTTTCACCATTTACAACTTTACCTGTGTGAATGGTGGCTCAAAAGAGACCTCGAGGTATATGACCCTTTCTGCAGGTCTAATAAAGGAGATCGTTGATCTCACTATCAGGAAAACAGGGTTCAGTTACAGGGACTTAATTTACGATATCCTCGGAATTCTGGTAGCTGAGGCAACATGATAGGAACGGTTGTAAACACGATCACCGTTTTAATAGGAAGCACGACAGGAACGGTGATAGGCGACAGACTCCCTGACAGGATACATAGAAAGGTCATGGAGGGTATAGGTCTTGTCACGATTCTCATAGGCATGAAGATGGCCTTTGAGGTGAAATATATTCTTGTAGTAATAGGCTCCATAGCATTTGGTGGAGTAACAGGTGAAATCCTTGGTATTGAGGAATACCTTGAAAAATTTGCAGACAGATTGAAAAGGAGGTTTGCATCGGAGGACAGAAAGGACTTTGTAACAGGATTTGTTACCTCAACTCTACTTTTCACGGTGGGACCCATGACGATACTTGGATGTATTCAGGACGGACTGAATGGTAACCATGAGCTTTTATTTGCCAAATCGATGCTCGACGGCATTTCTTCCCTGGCACTCGCCTCAGCCATGGGAGTCGGGGTGATCTTCTCCGCTCCGGCAGTACTGGTTATTCAGGGTGGCCTTACCCTTTTGAGTTCCCACTTCCTGTTTCTGACAAAGTCCCCCTTTATTCAGGACTTCACATCTGTGGGAGGTCTAATAATAATTGCCCTCGGACTCAGACTCCTTGAAATCAGGGACCTGAAACCCGGTAATTTCCTGCCCGGCCTCGTTGTCGTCATCCTGCTTGACTGGATTGCCACCCTGATTTAACTCCCGACAGGAGGAAATTTTTTAACCTCTCATTTCAAGAATTTAAAATTCCAGTTGAAAATTTTTCAAAAAACTTTTAAAATTTTTTGTATGATGAAAAAATCTCTTACAACATGCCCCGTATGTGGTGGGAAGCTCAGGACGGTAGAGTACAGGTGTAATAGTTGCGGGACTGTTATCCGTGGTAACTTTGACTCCTGTGAGTTCTGCGGGCTGGATGAGGAAAACCTTAACTTTCTAAGGTTGTTTTTAAAAAGCAGGGGAAACCTCTCTGTTATAGCCAAAGCTCTTGGCGTATCCCATCCAACAGCCCGTCAAAAGCTGGATCAACTGTTAAGGGCCCTCGGGTATGAAACGGGGGAAAAATCGGACATAAAAGATGTACTTGACCTTCTCGATTCCGGGGAAATAAGCGCCGAAGAGGCCATTAAACTCTTAAAAGGAGGGAAGTAATATGTTTGAAGACGAAATCAAAAGAATCTTGAAAATGGTAGAGGAGGGGAAGCTCTCCCCTGATGAAGGGGCAAAGCTGATAGAGGCACTTGACGCAAAGGAAAAGAAGAAGGGTAAGGTTTTGCGTATATATGTGCTCTCCCCGGATGGCGATGAAGTCAATATCAGAATCCCGTTGAAACTCATCAAGTTTGCAAAGAAATTTATACCCAAGAAATTTCACAACATAGGTCTGGGGGAAGACATGGAGTTCGATGTCAGCCAGTTTGTCGAAGAAATCGGAACCGAAGTGGGAGAATACCTTGATGTCAAAACCGAAGAAGGAGATATCATAAAAATCTCAGTGGAGTAGCAGGATGGATGTACGAGAAGTATTGAAGCAGCTTGCGGAAAAGAAAATTACCGTTGATGAGGCATATAAAAAAATAAAGGAGGAGAAAAGGGTTAAACCCTTAAAAATCAGCGGGATCCATGTTGAGAGAGAGGAAAAGCGGGAAGACGAGAAACACGGAATTATCGATGTCAGTGTGCCTGCGAAGAAAAAGGGGTACGGATTTCGCATTTCAGAAGGAAGAGTGGTCTTCAGAAATACAGAATCCGATTCCATCAGCATCAGGGGATCCGGGGATTACAGGTTATCAGATGACAGTGTGGAATTGAGGGGAGATTTCGAAATTCATATCCCATCTCTCGTTGCATACTCAATTAAATCCAATCATAGTGAGGTCCGGGGCAACCTGAAGGCGGATGTTTTTAACCTTTCTATCCTTGACTCCATTATTTCACTATCCGTTGACTCAAGAATAGTGAACATATCAAATCAAGGAGGTAACTCAGATATTCGACTGACCAGTCGATTGAAAGTTCTGAATGTTTCCAGTAAACTTGGATCGCTAAAAATTGGATTGCCCCGTTCGCTCAGGAGTATTTACAACTTAAAGGAGCGAGAAGGAAGGATAACTGTCGAGGCTGGCAGGAAGAAGTGGCTCTCGAATCTTATAGCAGGGAGCGGGGCTCCTGCAGTGATCAACATATCGGCTAAAGCCGGTACAGTTCTCATTTATGATACGGGTAGAGAACCTGACAAAGATATACAGGAGCAAGGGACGAGAGATCAGGGCAGTTGATAATATCTCGTTTGAGGTGAAAAAGGGAGAGATAGTCGGCATTCTCGGTCCCAACGGTGCAGGGAAGACAACCACCATAAAGAGTATCCTGGGACTTCTCATCCCGGACGGTGGAAGTATCTATATTGCGGATCGTAGGGTCAGACCCAAGGATAGGTGGATTTATAGATACATTGCCGCAGTTTTAGAGGGGAACAGAAATGTTTACTGGAGGCTCACCGTCCGTGAAAATCTCGAATTTTTTGCCGGTATCCAGGGAATAGATCCCCAAAGGGCCAGAAAACGGGCAGATTATCTTATGGAAAAGTTTCACCTCATAAAGAGGGAAAACGACCAGGTTAGACTTCTTTCAAGAGGGTTCCAGCAGAGGGTGGCGGTGGCCGTGGCCTTTATCAGGGAAACACCTGTACTTTTCCTCGACGAGCCCACACTCGGCCTCGATGTGGAATCTTCCCTGAATCTGAGAAAAACTTTAAAGGAGCTTGTAACGCAGGAGAATAAAACCGTCCTCCTCTCAAGCCACGATATGAAGGTTGTTGAAGAAGTTTGCGAGCGTGTTATTATCCTGAAAAACGGAAAAATCATCGCCAACGATAGTATTTCAAATCTCAAGGACCTCTTTAAGACCATAGCTTACAGGGTTGAGTACGAGAACAGCCTGTCACCTGATCTCCAGAACCAGCTTAAAGGTAGATTTTTAAATGTTATTTTCAACAGGAGGAGCTTTATCGTAGAGTTCAGGGAACCCAACGAGCTTTACGATCTTATGGACCTTTTAAAGGTGCACGATGTTGTTATCAAATCACTAAAATCCATGGAGCCCGATTTTGAAAGGGTGTATATCGAGCTCGTGAAGGGAGGGAGCTAAAGTGCTCAGGGTATTTCTTTCCGTATTAAAAAAGGAGTGGACGACCACCAGAAGATACCCCATGAATTTTATCTCGTCCCTGATAACGATTTATATCATCTTTTTCCTCATTTTTATCGGTTACAGAACCATAGGCATGGGCAATCCAGACTACTCCGAGAACCTTGAGAGCATTATAGTGGGATTTTTTCTGTGGACTTTTGCCATCGCAGCCTATTCTCGATTATCCTGGGGAATTATGAGCGAATCGAGCACGGGAACACTTGAGCAGCTATACATGTCTCCTGTGGGATTCAACACGATTGCAATTTTCATTGTCATTTCTGACTTCATCATTTCGTCTCTCCTTGAAATACCTGTAGTATTTTTGATGATGCTCACAACAGGCAGGTGGCTTCACATTGACCTCATAACTCTTCTGATCCTCTTTATCCCCACTATTGGAGGTGTCTATGGAATTGGCTTTATCTCCGGTGGCATTGCCCTGGTGTACAAAAGGATCCAGTCTTTTTTTCAGATCCTACAATTTCTGATGGTCCTTTTTATCATGATACCCGTGGAAAAGTATCCCGCTGCAAAGATCCTGCCTTTAACTCTCGGGAATCACCTGATTAAGTTGAATATGACCCGTGGTGTTCCATTCTACAAGCTCCCTCTACAGGATCTCTTGATTCTTTACCTCAATTTCCTCCTCTACTTTCTCGCCGGTCTTTTCATATTCTCGAGATTCGAGTTTTATGCCAGAAAGAAGGGCATACTCGGCCATTATTGATAATTTCGTAAAAAGTACATCACTTTCAAATAATGAAAACAAGGGGGTATCCGGATACCTGATGGTTACACTTTCATGTAGTTGACTTCAATTTCACCCAACCCACCATTAAAATACACTGATCAAATTACACAGAAAGGAGTAAAAAATGAAGAAACTGCTGGTTATGCTCGTGGTGTTTTCCACCCTGAGTGCAAGATACCTCGTCAGGGTGGATGTATCTGGAGTGGAGGATGTAGAAAAACTCCTCGCTCGTGGTGTTGACCTTGCAGCCACTCTTCCACAGAAATCGAAGGTGGATGTGATCGTTGAGGATCTTGATGTGCTTGCGGGATATTCATTCACACTACTCAAAGCACAGGCACCGGGAACGAAAATCAATTTTGGCCCTTATTATACTTACAGTGAAGCCGTACAGGAGCTTGACAGACTCCACAGTATGTATCCCGACATCGTATCCGAAAAGTTTTCCATCGGTCAGTCCATAGAGGGAAGGGAGCTCTGGGCAATCAGAATTTCTGATAATCCTGAAGTTGATGAGGACGAGCCCGCTGTTTTCTTAAATGCTGCCATACACGCAAGGGAGCCAGGTGGTGTTTCCACTGTTTTCGGTTTTATCCACTACCTGGTTGAGAACTACGGCAGGGACCCTGTGGTTACATGGTTGATAAACAACAGGGAGCTATACATCGAACCTGTGGTAAATCCTGACGGATATGTGTACAACGAAACATCTGACGGCTGGTGGAGGAAAAACAAGAGAGACAATAACAACAACGGAAGATTTGAGGAGAGTGAAGACGGTGTTGACCTGAATAGAAACTTCGGTTACATGTGGGGATACGATAACTTTGGCTCCTCCCCCACTCCATCGTCTCAGACCTACAGAGGGACAGGTCCATTTTCCGAGCCGGAAACAGATTACATGCGTATTTTCGCGGATTCAATAAGACCCAGGATAGTTATTAACTATCACACTTACTCCAACCTTGTGATCTACCCATGGGGTTATGTAAACCAGCCAACTCCTCACCAGGGTGTATTTGAGGCGATGGCACAACGCATGACTGTAGTCAATGGCTATGAGTACGGGAGGCCAGCTGAACTCCTCTATCCTGTGAACGGAGAAGCAAATGACTGGTTCTACGGTGATACCGTTCAAAAACCCCGTGCACTTTCCTTTGTGGTTGAAGTGGGAGAGAGCTTCTGGCAACCTGATACAAACATCATACTCGAGCAGATCAACGAGAACATACCGTTGAATATGTTTGTGTTGAAGGCTGCAGGGCTGTTTTT